>JACWAG010000402.1 GCA_014874425.1 Syntrophaceae bacterium
AGTCAATACACTTGGCGATTCCAGCCATATCACGGGATGTACATTCCGCAAGGATCCTTGGGCCTTCTCCTATCACCATGCGCCACGCCCCCGTCACAGGGACGCCCAACTCTTTCATTCCCGGCATGCACTCGTCCTTAACAAAATGATAGTGCTCAGTTTCTTTACCAGGGATGATGTTATAATACTGGTTAAATTTCCATGCGCCTGTTTGAATGGCGTATGGTCCCCGAGTTAGTCTGCCGCTAGAAACGTAAAGTTTACTAGAATATTTGTATGTGAATTCGAAAAGCCCTTCCATAACGATCCTGTATTCTTCCGTAGACAGGATACGTCGCAGATAGTCCTGTTCTTCTACCGTGCCTACAACGATTATCCTGGGTCCCTGACCGACAGCCACGTAGAAACCGCCCAGAAGTTTCAGGCCCAGCTTTTCCATTGTAGGCACGTACTCTTTTGTCACGAATGCAGAGTAATCATCGAACCTTCCGGGAATTACGTCCCAATATTGAGTAAAAAGGCTGGTCATGGATTCCCTCCGCCAAATGTTGTATTGGCTCAGTTACATTCTAAAAATCCTAGACATCAGGTCCGCCAGGTATTGTGAGTCGTCCTGCTTTGCCTTGCTGTATTTGGCTGGTCGAGCTTGTACCCAATACAGGTTTGCAGGAAAAGATTGGTCTCGATCGATGACCCATTCCATGTCTTGGGGCACATTAAAGTATGTTTCAACGTCAGTGGCGATTCGTACGATCTCCGAAAGTTCATCCGGATTCAAACAGGGCGCACATTTCAATTCGTCAGGAACTCGTGTCACTCGTGTCCCTAATGTCCCATAGCAGACCATTTTGGTCTTTTGGCTAATTGTGGTCTCACATGTTCCACAAGTTTTATCCACGATGAACTGATCAGGGGTGATTTCGCCACTGACGACACTTTCGCCAAGTCCCCAGTTACCTTCCACCACCACCTTGCTCAGATCTCCGGTAGTGGGTAGCACTGTCAGAACCACCCCAGCGCATTTAGCGTTGACCATCTTGAGCACGGCTACTCCAATGGGGGCTTTTGCTATGTCCATCTTCTTTTCAAGCCGAAAAGCGATTGCACGTGCGGTGAATGCGCTGGCCCAAACCTGTGTGACTTTTCCCTCAAGCTCGGTATTACCTCGCACATTGAGATAGGTCTCCATCTGACCGGGCATGCTGACGGCGCCACTAGACCGCACGGCCACTGCCATATCAGGAGTCCCTTGCTGATGACAAAGGGTCTGGTAGTTGTGGCGTAGCTCTTGGGCCATTTCGTTGGGTAAGCTCTTCGACTCAATTATGCGCCGTATTTCACGGCTTGCTTCGACTTGTTTGCCCACCTGGGACATCATGGCGCTGTTTTTATGGAAGTAGCTTTGAATTTCTTTCCCAGCGCCACTCTCTTCCATAAACTGCTCATAGCCATCCACGGATATTGCGAAGCCTGGAGGTACCCTCATGCCTAACTTTGTCATCTCTCCAAGGTTAGCGCACTTTTTCCCAACAAGGTCATTAAAATCGGCGCCGAGTTCATCGAACCAGTAGATCCATTTCTTGGCCATTTCAATCCGATCCTTTCCGGCGAGAGAGCAGGTCCCGGTACAAAAATTACCCGAATCAATAGTTAAACTTTGATCCAGCAGGCCTTGGATTACTTGTCGAGTATGTAAACAGCGCCCAGGTTAGCGTCGACCCGGATGCGTTGACCCGATTGAATCTTGGTGGTGCCCTCAAACACGTTCATAACGACTGGAATTCCATATTCCCGGCCGACAATTGCGGCGTGTGAAAGGCTCGCTCCGCGGTCGACCACAACCCCGCTGATCATTGAGAATACTGGGGTCCAGCTCGGTGATGTGCTTGCCGCCACAAGGATGTCCCCTTGTTTGATAAGGTGTAGTTCATCTTCAGTTACGATAACCCTTGCGGTTCCTTCGGCCACACCCGGTGATCCGCAGGTCCCGTACAGGTCGGCCTTCAGTTCAGGCCGCACTTGAGGCATTGAACCTACAACCACCTTGAGGGCAATAGGGTCATTTGATTTGACCAAGACTCCCATCGCTTGGTCCAAATCGAATCCCTCAGCTAAAATAGCCGGTGGATTCGGAGTTTTCTGCCATTCCAACCATTCGGCGCGTCGTCTGTCTATTATGTAACGGAGGTCGAACTGGCCAGGATTAATTCCAGCGCGACGAACTTCATCGGGGATAAGAAAAAAGATGTCTTCGTGATCGTCAATTGCGCCAGCTTTGACAAATCGTCTGCCGAGTCCGAGAGTGCTTCGGCGCATCATCGCATGTGTGTATAAATCAAGATAATGATCATGCTCCTCACTAAATATACCGCTTTTTTGAGCGAGACGCATGAGAGGCTCGAACCAAGCTCGTTGCTCGGAAGGAACCTTGGCAAGAATTTCTTTCTCTGTTTCGGCTCTTTCGACGCTAATTTTTCTTCGCTCTTCGTCGAGATTAAATAATCCCCCTTTTTGGATAAATTGTTTCACCATAGAAAGGGCCGGGGTAGGATCTTCTACCC
>JACWAG010000403.1 GCA_014874425.1 Syntrophaceae bacterium
CAGCACGGGCCAGGAAACCGGCATGACGTTCTTGGGGTTCCTGGTTCTCTTCGATCCGCCTAAGGTTGACATAGTGGAGACCATAGGACTGCTAAAGCGCCTCGGTGTTTCGCTGAAGATCATTACTGGCGACAATCGACTTGTGGCCGCGAACCTGAGTCAGCAGGTCGGCTTGACGAATACCAGGATCTTGACAGGTCCCGAACTCAGGGAGATGAGCAATGAGGCCTTATTGGCAAGAGTCACTGATGTGGATGTCCTTGCTGAGGTTGAACCGAATCAGAAGGAGCTGATCATTCTGGCTCTCAGGAAGGCCGGGAATGTCGTTGGCTACATGGGTGACGGGATTAATGACGCATCAGCGCTCCATGCTGCGGATGTAAGTATTTCTGTCGATAGCGCGGCCGACGTGGCCAAAGAAGCGGCTGACATTGTTCTGCTGGAAAAGGACTTGAGCGTACTTGTGCAAGGTGTGAAGGCAGGCAGGATGACTTTCGCCAACACACTGAAATACGTGTTCATGGCTACAAGCGCCAATTTTGGAAACATGTTCAGCATGGCGGGCGCATCACTCTTTCTGCCTTTTCTTCCGTTGTTACCAAAACAGATTTTGCTCACCAATTTAATGACAGACTTTCCCGAGATGGCAATTGCCACGGATACCGTGGACAGCGAAATGGTTGAGCAGCCGAGGCGTTGGGATATTAAGTTCATTCGCAAGTTTATGATAATATTCGGTCTGTTGAGTTCGGTGTTCGACTACCTCACCTTTGGCTGCCTCCTCCTCATCAATGCCACCGTGGCTCAATTTAGAACAGGCTGGTTTATTGAGTCTGTGGTTTCGGCCTCCCTGATTGTGCTTGTCATTCGAAGTCGGAGACCATTTTTCAAGAGCAAACCGGGGAAGTATCTGTTGCTTGCCACTCTGCTGGTTGTCGTCGTTACGATGTTTCTTCCGATTTCACCACTTGCAGGTCTGCTTGAGTTTCAGGCTCTGTCGATTTCCTTTCTCCTAATGCTGGGGGCAATCTTGATCCTTTACATTATTTCAGCGGAATTGCTGAAACGGGTCTTTTACGCTAGGGTAAAATTTTAAAAACGAAGGAACAGGACAAAAATGGAGATCGAGCGCCCAATCATATTCATATAAGGAATTAATAATGCCGACTACTCCTTGGAAGAGATGTGCTGGCCCCGACCCGATTCATACCTATGTGGCATTCTTAACCTACCTGCCGCTGAATCGGTATAGGATGATACCACGTTTCCTATTTTACACGGTTAGGGTTCTAGTCCAGTTGAGCAAGTCAAACGGCCTAGTTGGATACTCTCTTAGGGCAAATTTGTTTGAGAATAACTTCTGGACTTTATCAGTGTGGGAAGATGAGTCGGCGCTCAGAAATTTTGCTTTCAAAGGTTTTCACAAGGGGGTCATGAAACTGCTCCGAAACGATATGGGCCCAACCAGGTTTATAAAATGGGCCGTGAAGGGGACCGATGTCCCACCTTCTTGGGAGGATGCTATGCAACGATTTTAGGGACTTCGAAACCATTTCGTTCAACTGAAAGTAACAGGGGGCAGGATTACCCAAACCAAGATTCTGCTGTTTTGCGTTGCTTGTAATGACGGAAACGGCTAGTTTATGCGGTCCCGGTCATTTGCTTATTGAAAAACTTTACGAGGGAAACTTTAAAGTTTATCCAGGATACTGTAATAATAGTGCCTGAGCATTGCGTGCATGAGTAACGCTGCCATTCACATTCAAAATTCGACTCGATCCTCATGACCGTGAATGATCGCCACCATGATGCTCAGATATTCTCTCAGATGCCTTGTTATAAGAAAGTTTTGTCTCACGAATTCTTTGCCTTTAATCGCCATCTCCTGAGCTTTGCCCGGCTGGCGCATGAGGTAACGAATACGAAGCGCAGCGCCTTCGGGCGTACTCACTAAAAATCCCGTATGATGATCAATTATTTGTAACCGAATGCCTCCGGTATCGCCACCAATTACCGGTTTTCCTTTCCAAAGACCTTCTGTGACGGTCAGACCAAAGCCTTCTTTGATTGATTTCTGAATAATAAAAGTTGCCGCTCTCTGGAGAGCATTGATGGATCGGTGGGCGTCGGACGGCAAGAGGAGTATTCGAATATCGGGGTCATCGTTAGCCTCTTCTCTGACTTCATTCAATACAATGTTGCCTTCTGGGTCATCGGAGGCGCCTCCGCCTGCAAGTACGAGTTGAAGTCCTGGACTAAATCGCTTAGCTAAACGATACGCCCTTATGACCCCGACAGGGTCTTTGAATCTGTCAAAACGGGAAACTTGCAGAATCATGGGTCGTTCAGGATCTATGTAAAACTGATCTTGAGTTTCTCGGATCATTCTAGGGGTAAGTTCAATATTTTTGTCACTTAACGGATCAATGCTCGGCGGTACGAGATATTGCGTGTGGGGAAGCGGTTGAGCAAAATCCGCTAGTGAAAATATGCTTGCGTCATAACCACGAGCAAACTCTCGCAAATATTTCCAAATTGGACGATAGGGATGACTTAGATCGATATGACAACGCCAAAGCCATTTTCCGCGCCGGTTTGGGGTACTCTTCAAGAGTTGCAGAGGCTGAGGATCATGGATAAATACTACATCGGCCTCTTCCAAAACAGGCCGCAATGCTTCCGCATTTTCTTGGTTGGTTCGTTCGTATGTTTTTAAAAGTGAATCGGATACCGACGCAAATTGTCCCTGTAAAGCATTATGAAAACTTTTGGTACACTCGTAGAATGTTTCCTCGCCCTTTATAACTTCCCATCTAGTGTCAATTCCAAGTTCCTGCATAAGAGGCACTATCCGATCCAGTATTTCTGCAACACCACCGCCTACTTTCGTGGAGTTGACATGCACGACCTTAAGGCCTTTCAGGGGAGCTGAGATCTGACGAAGATGATCAATGACATCTTCGCCGGCAACAGGCGCGTAATCGTCTATCGATTTCATTTCTGAGCCTCTCCAAAACCCATTCTCAAGACCGTGGCCAACTTCCGACGCAGCTCTACGAGCGTCATAAAGTTAGGATCTACCGCCGCCAGCCTTGCGCAAACCGGCTTAAAGCGATCACCGAAGCCACCTAACCAAGCCCGAAAGTCATCGGCCCCTTTGGGATACCGGACTCTGGCATCAACCACATGATAAAAAATACTCCCCACCGACATTTTGGATACAAGATCAGGCAAGCTCTCCGGTTTTTCTATACGCCAACCTGTGTCAAACACAACAATTTGAGAGCGTATAAAATGGAACTGGCGATCAATTGGCACCCAGGCAGGACGGTCTACTTCGTCGAGCCGCTGATCCAAGACCTCTACTAATTCCCGGCGCATGGCTTCAAGGTCATCAAAATCTGTTGGATCGATAACAGCGAGGCGTTCAGCAAGTATATTGTCGTGAAGTCTATAATGACTCCAGTTGGCGAAGTCATTGTTGAACTGAGGATCGTCAAAACGAGCTTGAAGTAAGCCGCCCCAAAAGTGGTAGTAAATGCTACCCTCATGAATATTTAACATGTGGTCCCTCAATTCTCTCAGATTTTGCGCTTGTTTCCCTGTGCTTACAGCAACGAGAGCGCAGTCACGGACCACAAAAGGTAGATTGGTCCCATTTGTTGAATCCACTAAACCTCCTAAACAATTGGCGCCTCAAATAGCGCCTTGTTTATTAAGACAGCCGAAACTGTATGCAGTTTCGATTAATTCACCAAAAGAGCTACGGGAAATGATTCTAAAACCTTGGACAGAGCCAAGTGACCATCGAGTTCAAGTTCTTCTCCGGTAACAACATTTTGACAATATCCACTGATCCGGCCAGGTAACATTAGTTGAGTGTCTTTCCATACGGCAGGGCCAAGAGGTGGTGAGCCATCGGGGACGAGACGTGTACACAGTCTGGGGGTCACAGTTATACTCCATTTTGGGGTGTTGACACGAGCGAATGCGACTACATGTCGAGCCAAACTGCCCGCCCCCTGAATCGGCACATATTCACCCATCTCAAATAGAGTAGACATGGCAGTCCGAGCGCGCATTGCTCTCCAGATCAGAAAAAGTTTGATCCTCCCATCATTGGGATTGGACAGTAAATCATTCAAAAGGTTTTTCAGATTAGAACTCGCCTTTCCGCTGAGTTCGTTAAGAATGTGAATCCTTTTACGAAAATCAACTGGTCGGCGGTTATCTGGATCGACAAGATTCAAGTCCCACAATTCGGTTCCCTGATAAAAATCCGGGACACCTGGAGTCGTAATTTTCAAGAGTGTTTGTGAGAGCGAATTGAACATACCGAATCTCGCAATCCTTGCGGCAAACGCTAAGAACTCTTTAAGGAAAGTATTATTCTCCGCCTGTTCCAGGATTGATTCAATAAAAGACGTATACGCCTCTTCGTACGCAATGTCCGGTTCAACCCAAGCGGTGTGGACTTTTGCCTCTCTGACAGCCTTGATGACGTAATTCTTTATTCTGTCCACAAATTGTGGATACTCAGACCGATCAAAAGGCAATGCGCCTAATAACGTCTGGTAAAGAAAATATTCGTCGTTACTGTCAGGAAGATAGGTTCTGGCAATTCGTCTTTTCTTGGTTCGATTGAGCTTAGACCATCGCCTGATAGTCGTTTCCCATTCATGGGGTATTTCGGATAGAACACTTATTCGTGCTCGAACATCTTCGTCTCGTTTAGTGTCATGGGTCGAAGTCGCATTTAAAGAAAGCGGTGCGGACTTCAGCCGTTTCTTGTTAAAACGGTGAAAATCGCTAACAGAGCATCCGAAATTTTCTGGCTGGGATCCAACCTCATTTAATGAAATCAGTCTATTATATATATACAGGACCG
>JACWAG010000404.1 GCA_014874425.1 Syntrophaceae bacterium
CATCAAATATCTCACGGTCGTTATTGTTTATTTTCAGTATGGTGAGTACCAGGAGGATATTTTTGAACTGTACAAGACCTCCTCGCTGCTGAACATCCACAAGGTCCGGTATGTCCACCCGATCGTCAATTGGCCGCAGAAAGAAACCTATCTGTTGAGAATCCCCATTCACAGCGCGTGACAGTGCCCTCACTGCCTGCCCAGGAAAAAGACGAATGTCCTCCGAATCATATATCTCCATTTGTAATCCTCAGAAAGAACGCATACCAAAATTATGACCATCGGTCTATCCAATTGTCAACGGCATAAACTATGAATCATTATCAAATATATTGATTCTAATTATATAAAATGATAAAACAATTTTATGTAAATTGGGAGTATTAATGGACGAACACAAAACTGTCTGCGTAACATGCGCGTGGCGAGCAGCCTGCAACAAGAAATTTCTCATGGATGGGACGACAACCACCAGATGCCTGGATTATACTCGTGACATCACTCTTGGTGTTCCTGATGATTCAACGGAAGACAGGATAGCGGACACGAAAGATCGAAAAAATGACTGACCTAGTTAAAGATTCAATCAGGGACCTCCTATACAAATCCCTGGAAAAGATGTTTCCATCGATTTATGGCGTTGACGGTAAACCGAGCGAGACAAGCGTTGAAGTTTCCAGATCAAAAGACGCGCGTTTTGGTGACTACGCCACAAATGTGGCACTGACGCTTTCAAAAAAGCTTGGACTAAAACCGAGAGATTTGGCCAGAACAATTTTAGACGCCATCCCTTTGGCCCCGGATTTTATTGAAAACTGCGAAATAGCCGGCCCTGGATTCATAAATTTTAAGATCTCATCAGCATTCTGGAAGCAAAAACTGACATCAATACATAATCGAAAGAATCTGTATGGACATGCGGATACCGTAGACAAGCCGCTGGTTCTGATCGAATTTGTGAGCGCCAACCCAACCGGGCCTTTACATGTTGGGCATGGACGCGGCGCGGCCGTGGGTGATTGCCTGGCGCGTCTGATGAAGGTCCGAGGCTACAAGGTAGAGACGGAATACTATGTGAATGACGCTGGAAACCAAATGAAGATCCTTGGTCGATCTTTACTGTTAAGGTATCAGGAACTTTTGGGCAACAACATTGAATTTCCCGAGGACCATTATCAGGGAGATTACATAAAGGAACTCGCCCAAGAACTTAAAGGAACCTCGTTGGGTAATGAGTTGGAGAGTCTTTCTTTTGATGAAGCGTTGCCTTTGGCTTCTGATTTCGCGTGTCACCGCATCCTGGAGGGGATTCAGGAGGACCTAAGAGTATTCGGCGTGAATTTTGATAGGTACTTCAGTGAAAAGAGCCTGTATGATCAAGATGCGATAAAAAAGGCTCTAGACGAACTCACGAAGCGTGACAAACTTGAAAATCGTGAAGGCGCCATCTGGTTCAAAATGTCCGGAGACGAGGATGAAAAGGATAGGGTATTGGTTCGTGCCTCCGGGGAACCAACGTATTTTGCTGCGGATATCGCATACCACAAAAACAAACTGGACCGAGGCTATGAAGGTCTAGTCGACATTTGGGGATCGGACCACCACGGGTATGTTCCTCGCGTAAAGGCTGGCATGGACGCTCTCGGGTATGCGCCAGATAAGCTACGAGTGATGCTGGTTCAGTTTGTGAATCTGATCCGCGAGGGAAAGAAAATTTCCATGTCAACCCGGTCCGGCGAATTTGTAACACTTAGGGAAGTACTGGATGAAGTTGGAACTGACGCTGCGAGATTTTTCTTCCTCACCAAACGCAGCGATAGTCACCTGGATTTTGACCTTGATCTTGCAAAACGCCAATCTAGAGACAATCCAGTATACTATGTTCAATATGTACATGCCCGGATTTCGAGTATTTTCAGAATTGCGGTGGAACGAAACGTTGACTCCGACATTAGTGATCCTGATTTGTCAGCGCTGGATCTGCCAGAAGAAGAAGCAATCATGAAAAGTCTTGCCGATTTTCCGGACATGCTGGCTGAAGCGGCCGATGCCATGGAGCCGCATCGGGTGACATTCTATCTGGCGGAACTTTCGGACCTCTTTCATTCTTATTATCATGATAACAAAGTCTTGACTCAAGATGATCGTGTCAGAAAAGCCAGACTATTCCTGGTTGAGGCAGTCAGACAGGTTATCCACAACGGGCTTTCGATACTTGGGGTAACTGCGCCCGATCGGATGTGAAAGTTTTAATGCGAGCGCTAGGAAAGTTACAAAACCAAATTTTTGGAAGACGTCCTTCAAAATCCCTCAGGAAGACGCTTCGCCCATCGGAAAAACCGAAAAATGGGCTTTTAATACTTGGCGTATTGATTACCATTGCTATAATGGTAGGCCTGACCATCTTTAACCTTAGATTGATTCGAGATCAGGTCTGCGCGAATAAACAATCCGTTGAAGAATCAATTCCTAAAAAAATCGTGACTATTGTTCCCGAGCATGCCTCTATCGATTCAAAGCCGGAAGATAAACCTTCTCACCAGAACACGGAGGTTACTTTTTACAAACAGTTAAAATGTGAAGATGACAGCAAAAGCCCGAATAACACGTCTCACAAACCCATACTCGCGGACACGGAGAACAAAAGTTCAATAAAAGACAATGGGCGGCAGGAGTCAAAGACCGCAAAAGATGAATCAGGCTTCGCTGTACCGGCTTTATCAGGTAAAACCTGCCCGGTACCCACAGAAACAAATGTTAGTTCGTTAACGGCCAATGCCGGGTCCAAAGTGTATACCGTCCAGGTTGGCGTATTCAGTTACCCGAAGGTTGCGCAGGAATGGGCTGAAAAATGGCGCTCAAAAGGTTATCCTGTAGCCTTGAGACCAGTCGCCAGGCCGAACGCCGGCATTCAATATCGACTATTTGTAGGTGAGTTCAATTCAGAAAAGAAAGCTGATGAATTCGCCAGGCAACTCAAGGCGAAAGAGGGCGTTTCAGGATTAACTCTTGTGATAAAAAACTGAGCTGGAGCTTGAGAGCCAGTCACCAGATAAAAACAGTGTGGAGCCAATAGCTTGTGGGACAGACCCCACACTGTGACGCGCAAAAACAGGCTATTTGTTCTTTAAATTCGCAAGGCGATCAGATAACGATAGATTCTTTGTCTCGGAAGAGTCGGTTACCTCCGCTAACGCAGCCTTGATATTGTCGTCTTGTCCTTCACGTTCGGTGGAGAGCAGTTGGGCTTTCATTTCCGAACCGGCCGCCGCCGCCCTTGCTTCATCCGCCTGGCGATTCATGGCGGCGAGTGCGACCCCCAAACTGTTAGTGTCGTTTTTGAGTCCCGCCATTTTTTGGGCCTTTTCCGCTTTCGCTTGTGCGCGTTGACGTTCCAATTCAGCCCGCTGCATGTCTCTGCGGCCCTTTTCAAGCATATCTTTGGCTTTCTTTACTTTGTCTGCTGTCACCTCGGCGAGTTCCTTCAATTCTTCATAGTAGGATTTCGCTTCTTCAGAATCCTGAAATTCTTTTTCAACATTGGGTTTCATTGACTCAAGTTCAGCCAATAGTTTGTTCAAACTGTTAGAAAGTTCTTGAGCCTTTGAATGATCGCCCAAAGTCTGAGCTTCTTCGAGTCGTTTGTTCAAAAGTTCCGCTGCAGATAGAAACTTGTCGTAATTTTTTTGTGCGGATTCGGCTTCGGCGCGTTCCCGATCATAATCGGCTCGGGCTTTGCCAGCTTCCGTTGTTATTTTGTCAAGTTCCCGGATCATCTCTTCAATCTCAGCTTTGGACGCTGTCTCTGGGTCCCAAGAGACGATTTTCTGGGTAATGCCGTCCCCTACCTTGCCGAGTTTCTCCGCTCCAAAACTTCTAAGGAATCCGAAAATTCCACCCATATGAAGTCCTCCTGACTATTTTTTTGTTAAATGACTTTTATCGATGTCGGGGCTAGTTCCACGCCAACCATTATTTGAACCGAAGCGCCATCAGATTGATCCACTGCTGATATCATAAGATATTCATCTACATTCTCGTTTACCTGCCTGCCGTAAAGCATTGTGTCATAAGTTATGGTTTCAGTTCTTTCTCCATACGGATCCAGATAAATTTTCTCAATAAATTTCTCCGGCGGTATTCTGTCGAGCTGAGCGCCAGACGCGTCCGATTCTAAAAGGCGAACAGCGTCGGGATTTTCCCAGACTCTGAAGAAACGCACCGATGTCTTTGTATCGAAAATACTCAAACCAATGTATCCATCTTCTTCAGCCAACCAAAACGCCCAACTAGCAGGGTCTGCCGGAAAGACCTCATCATAGGGCATAAAAAGTTTACACTCTTCAACGACCTTTTTACTGTCTGCAACGATTTGAAGCATATACGGGCCTACCGACGAATCCAAATAGAAGCGGTAAGCCATGGAATCACCAACTGCGAATTTCCCGAATGAAACCACGTAACAATCTGAACCAGGGTATTTGATTAAAAGATCTGAACCGGCAAGAATAAAGTCAACCTCTGGCGCCTCAACAAGGCAGTTGAATCTCAATCCAAGGGGTAAATCTCTGTCAATTCGATCCGAAAAACTTTTCCCAAAGGATTCTTTGTATTCATCAACCTTTC
>JACWAG010000405.1 GCA_014874425.1 Syntrophaceae bacterium
ATGCTCAAGAATCACGTAAGAAATCCGGCCATCTTTATCCACAATCAGATCGTAGACCTTTCCCACCCTCTGATCATGATTGTCTACCAGAGATATCCCTTCGAGCTTCGAGGCTCTTCCCGTCTTTACTGTCTGTTCTTCCATGTTAACCGCAGCGTTCTCGCCCTCCGTTCCGGGTTTTCCAAGAGCCAGTTGGGTGATTATCGCCTCAGCTTTTCCCCTGGTAGCAAATGGGCCTTTGACAATCCCAGCAGCGTCAGTCGGCTTTGATTCCACTATCACCATTTTGCCGCCTTCCCGAATTACCCAATATTCGGCGGCAAAGGCAACGGAACAAAGAGTAAACACAATGGAACATGCCAGTAAAATGCGGTTGAATTTCATGATTAATTCTCCTTTACCTTTGTTTAATTTTTCAGATTTCATGAATCCGGTTTCGACGCTAGTTTCATCGTTTATCAGTTAGCTGCGGCTGACGCCTTTGAGCCTAACAGGTTTCAGAGCCCACCATCCACAATGTGGACTATCTAAGCCATAACGGGCCGTGTATATAATATGGGCGCAACTACTTCGATCGTGACCCGTAGGCTTTGGGCTGAGATGCATGGACAATCGATCAAAGTGGCGTTCCCTCACACGGAGCTTTAAATAAGGGCACGGCTAACACAGGAAACCTGCGCAGCCCAAAAGGCATTTTCGATTTTTAAACAAAACAATTTCTTTAACCCTTGCAGCGTGTCAAGCATTTTCTGTGCCAACCGTGCCAAACAGATCCATCTTCTTTAAAACCCTAAGCTAATTAATCCGTTACATGCAGTGACAGAATTTGGGTGAGTTATCAAGATTTGATAGGAGAAGCGAGACGAGGGGAATTTGCCCGATAAACGGACCATAAAATGCCTGATGTATGTTTTATCAATGGGTTACATATTCATCTAGTGTCTTAATGTTGGTCAATCATCTTGGTCTGTGGTCCGGTTTTCGTTCGTAATCCGAAAACGCTTTATATATCTATAACTGATCTTCCACAATCAGCATCGTGGTGATGCGCCGCCCCAATTATTGGAGCCTTTTGCAAAACTCCCTATTCGACAGCCACCATTACAATACAAAGGCAATTAGCCGGAAAAAATCATGTCAATCAAGTGCGGCCCTGGTTCGGACAAAGCTCGCGAAAGTTCTATAGCAAGCTGCTCGGCAGTCGTTACAGAAACAGCCGGGACACCCATGCCTTTACTTATTTGTACCCAGTTAATCGGTGGTCTAGTGAGATCGGTAAGGTCTAGACCGACTTTCCCCGGTGGGGTCTGTCCAGCGTGAGCCATTTCGATACGTAGAATATTATAGGTTCTGTTCGAACAAATTAGGGTCGTTATATTTAACCCTTCACGGGCCTGGGTCCACAATGCTTGCACGGTATACATCGCACTTCCATCGGCCTGTAAATTTATTACTGGTCTATGAGGACAGGCTATAGCGGCGCCGATTGAGCATGGCATACCCTGTCCTATGGCCCCGCCTGTTATGGAAAGCCAATCATGTGATGGAGCTGAAGTTGCCAACTCATAATAGGAGGACCCACTGGTTACAGATTCATCAACGACAATAGATCCTTCTGGTTGTAAAACCGCCAGGACCATGCACGCCTTTTCAGGGGTTAATGAGCCTTTCGGAAGAATATTCCCTCTGTTATGATGTGAGTCTGAGCTTAAGCTGACCGCTTGTTTTGTAGAATCTACCGTGTCAGCTAATTGTTCCAGCGCGTCTTCCAAGTCCTGATATCGTGTTCCTAGCATGTAAGTTTGCTGATTCTCGGTCAATAGTTTGCTGCGTCCGTTCTGGTAAGCGAAAAACGCGACGGGAGCTTCTACTCCTGCTAAAATGATCGATTCATATTGCGAAAAATACTGAAAGGCCAACTCCGGGGAATACGGTATCCTGCCTATGAAAGGAACCCCTAAACCTCGTTCCATCCGACCGGGTAAGGTTTCAGCCACTAAAGCGCATCCAGTGGCCGAGTGAATTCTCGCTGATGCCCTCAAACCTCTTGTCCTAAGCCCCTTAGAGCCAAGAATCATTGTTGTCCTGCGACCCCTCTTTAGCAGACGCACAATTTTGTCGATATTTTGAGGTTCGACTAGTTCCGGTTCTATTTTTCCAGATTCAATCTCAGGATTGTGACATTTGCTCCACTGAACGTCCTGAGGGACAATCAGGGTAGCCACGTTTCCTCGCATTGCGCACGATATGGCATTCGATGTGTCCTGTGAGACCGTCTCAGGGGATGTGGCCAAATGGACCAAATCTGAAACCGGTTTCGCAAGTGTCTCTAGGTCCATTATCTCTGGAGCGTCCGAGTCTCTGTGCCAAAGCGCATGTTCTCCAATGACGTTAAACATCTGTGAATGGGCTCGTTTTGCGTTATGCAAATTGGCCATCGCGTTTGACAGCCCTGGACCGAGGTGTAGCAGTGTCATCGCAGGCTTATCCAACATCCTGGCGTAACCATCTGACGCCCCGGAACAAACTCCTTCGAAAAGACACAAAACGGGCCTAATCCCAGGGACAGAATCAAGCGCCGCGATCAAATGTAACTCGGTTGTCCCGAAATTTGTGAAGCAAACATTGATTCCTGACTCAATCGAAGTCTTTATAACGGCTTCTGCTCCGGTCATAGAACCTCCAAATACATAATCAGTTATCCAGATTGACTCCAAAGAAATAGAGAAATGGTCCAACTATGTTGTATAGTTAAACACGACTTGAACCGGCCAAACCTCTGTGGTGAAAAAACTTCATTTCGGGTAGAAGCTGTCTCTGCGTCGCACAAGACCTATTCCCTTCCAGGTCATCACGACTTGTTGATGCTGGTTTATTACCTCAATGTACGAGCGAAGTGTGCCTCTATCTGGCTTTGAGCGGGAGAGCTTCGACTCAAGAACTGTGACGCGAACCGACAGGGTGTCACCGGGACGAACTGGCTTGAGCCAACGCAGTTCGTCTACACCGGGGGAACCCAAACTGGCCACCCTGGAGACGTAGTGGTCGACCAGAAGCCGCATGGCCACGCTCGATGTGTGCCAACCGCTGGCGATTATGCCACCGAAAACGGACCGCTTCGCCGCCTCCGGATCTATGTGAAATGGCTGTGGATCAAAGCGCCTGGCAAATTCGATGATTTCAGCTTCATCAACGGTAGTCGAACCGAACTCATGAACAGATCCTGGTCGATAATCCTCAAAATAGCGGTCTTTCGCCTCAGTTATGGATGTCATGG
>JACWAG010000406.1 GCA_014874425.1 Syntrophaceae bacterium
ATTTAGGTATTGAGTGAAGTGACTATTTTATAGCCTCGAGTACGAACCTTTCCCACAGGGAAGCAAGAAACTCTCCTACAAGATAGCCACATTTCGATTACGGAGTGGGCGGTATCGTATTCTGTATCAAGTCGATTCGGTCGAGAAGACAATAACCATAACGTCCATTAATGATCGTAAAGATATTTACTGGGATTTTTAGCTCTATATGATCTGAATGATGAGTGATTGCTATCCGGGGAATAGGGTCTGATCTTTTTCAGACCATCTCAATTTCCCGAGCGTCAGAGTCCGGGAACAAATCGTCTACAGCGACTAAGTACTCTTTAATCGCATCGGTTATGTTTTCAATAGCCTCTTGCTCTGTTGCGCCCTGCGACCAACACCAGGGTAGGCCCGCCACAGAGACGCTATAGCCTTCTTCCGAAAGTCTGAGCATAACTTTGTATTTCATTAGGGCTCTCTTATTACCTCTTGACCTGGCAGAGTTCCCTCGGAAAGAGATCTGTTCGTTTCCATGACCATGGAGATAGCCTCAAGCAAATTTCTCTTGGTTTATTTCAAAGTCTCGCGCAGCATTCATTGTAAACGAGTTCCAGATCACAATCCAGTGATGATTTTCTTACTGTTGGCAACAATAACGGTTAGCAACAAGACGTGATTTTATTACTTGACTCCAAGCAGTGGACGTCTTAGACTGAATACGTCTAGGAGAGACGATTGCCTCGTGTGGGACGTTTGCCCTGCCCTAGGCGTTCACTTTCTGAACTGTAGCGCGGATTGGAAGCGCCCATCTCTTTTTTATTACACTCAAAGCCCCTTGCCCAAAATATTTGGACATCCCTCAGATCCCATATTGTTCGTTAACAAGATCGAGCAGGCCGAGTTCCTGCAGCTTTGCCTTAGGAACAAGCATGGTTACGGTAACAACACCGGGCAGTCGTCCGATCTCAACCGCCCCGGAAATTGTTACTCGATTCATGATTTCCTCATTTGACATTCCCAGCAATTTGGCTGCCCGGGCAATTCCATTTTCAGTGGCGTCATTAAGATTGGCGCCGCTTCCAACAAACTGAATGGGAGCGGCATCCTCAATCACGGACTGTCCAAAACGATCAGCCAAACCCCTTGCAAACTGTTGTTCGGACGCCGACAGAGGTCGAGCAAGGTGTGGAAGATCATCAATCGGAGGTAGAAGGATAGGACCATCTATTGTAAGACCTTTTATGACCGACAGCTTCAAGGTGACTTCGGCTGACACATCAGTCGTATGTCCGGCCAGTTCACCATCTCCTTGCATGGCATGAGCGTCCCCGAGATATATTCCGCCTCCCTGGACTTTCACAGGGCATATAAGAATTGCACCCTCACGCACAGAATCAATATCCATATGACCATCTGTACGTAGTTCCAGTTGTTCGGCCGTTATCCCGAATTTGTGCGGAGCATTGACCAGAAACTGTCCAAAATCTCCGGCGTTATGGGAGTCCGGCATGTCTATGGCCGGTGTCGATCCTATGTTACCCAGAAAAGGTCTCATTCGCGTGATGACGCCAGGAATGTCTGATGGACATAAAGCCAGAGCCGGATTTTGGGAGCAGGATTCTGGTAAAGCCATCAGTTTCCTGGCGTCGCCAGCCATTCTTTCGGCAACTTCGGCCCCTACAGTCAACGCCATCTGGCTCTGTTCGTCAAAAACTATTGTATACCCATTAGAGAGTCGAAACGGGCTAACCTCCGCTCCACACTCGGCGCAACGTATTGCCTCAGGCCCGATTCCTTCGACCCTACTATTCGGATTTTCCGTCCCACATCCGGGACAGTGGCGGGCAACGAATGGGTCACCAGTATATCTTCCGTCGACAAAAGTCATCGTTCCTGATGCTGTAGCAGCCGATGTGACCCTGATTTTCCGGATCCGGACTGCAATTGAGTCGCCAGGTTCCGCCCCCTCGACGGCAACTGGCACTGTTACTTCGTGACCTCCCTGGAAGGAGGGAGTGATCATTGGCCCCCAACAACCAGGCGCTGTATCAGCGATTACAACACCTCCATTTGCAAGGAGACCGATCATCGGAATGCTTGGCCCCACCATTCCGCCAGTAAATGTGTTGACTCGAATTTCTTGCTTCGGTTTAACAATCATTATTTGGTCACTCCTTATCGATGATATAAGCCCTAACGCTTTCGAACCTGTTAAAGCCCCCCGATAGTATTCAGTCACCGAGGTTGTGGATCTTTAGGTTATTAGAAGATTGGGTCCGATGCAATCATGAATTGATTCGTATGGCGTAATGACCAGTATCAGACTTCCCCTGTTATGGACCAGGCAAGTCTGGCTAGAATTTGCAACCGCTCTCTTGCTCTTAGGTGGACCTATAATGGGGTCATGGTAACGATGCTCGCTCTGACAGTAATAGCGCTGAGATTTTCATTGAGGAGTTTATGATTCCAACAAGAAACAGATTTCTGAGGACCAACCAACTGATCTGAAGTCGTGCTATGCATAAGCCGCTGCCCGGCAGTTGAGAATATCTTATTTGCTCGTCTTTCTATTCGCTTTTTCCCGATGCCGGCTTCGACTCAGGACGGTTCCCACCGAGGCAACCCCCTCTGCAAAGCTAAAGTTTCCACATTCCGGACTAGGCCGGTGAACGCAGGCGCCTGTCCACACACAGCGCAAATCCGTCTCTTTGGGATAGACCTTACGGGCAAAACTCAAAAAGCGTCTGTTGATCCTAAGTAGCTTCCAGGGCTATGGCAGTCTTGAACGCGGCGCAGTGATTTCTTCGGTTTTTCTTTGTCATTTTCGCCGCCCCATTACTTTGATTAGTTTAGCGCAGCTTATGCGCTTGCGGCAATGTCCTTTTTTCTGGACCATCGCTGTATCCCGAACATTTTAGCTTGAGTCATTCAGATTTGTTTCATAAACTCTCCATTATGATAAAAAGTTTTAGGACGAGGGATCTAGAAATATTTTTTCATAATGGCGATGTCCCCAACTACAGAAATATTGCTAGCCCATTAGCCAGGAAATTGCGCTTACTTAATACGTCGGAAAATTTGAACGATTTGCGGGTTCCGCCAAGGAACAATTTAGAAAAACTACAGTCAAACAGACAGGGTCAATATTCTATTAGGGTGAATGATAGGCTGAGATTGTGTTTTGTTTTTAAGAATGGTAACGTATACGAATTGGAGCTTGTGGATTACCACAAAGGATAAGAGATAATGGGCACAAAACCATTGATAACACCTGGTGAGATTCTCCTTGAGGAGTTTATGATTCCGTTGAATTTAGGTAAAGAGGATTTATCTGCCCAGCTAAACATGTCTCTTATGGAAATATCTGACATTCTGGAATGTAAGAAAGCAATTGATGTAGGCCTTGCTAAAAAGCTCTCTAAAAGGTTTGGCAATTCTCCAAAGTTCTGGCTTAACCTTCAAAGTGATTATGAATCCGACAAAAAAGAGATTTCGGCGAACCAATCAACTGATCTCAAATCCTGCTATGCATAAGCAGCTGCCTGTTAGTTAAGAATATCTTATTTGCTGGTTTTTCTATTCGTTTTTTCCTGATGTCAAATTTGGTTCAGGATGGTTCCCACCGTATCAGTCCCCGTTGCAACGCCAATGTTTCCACATTCCGGACTAGGCCAGCGAACACCTCACTCCCACCACAAAGTAATTTTTGGCCAGTTTTGATTATCTGCAAATTCCGGTTGGTTGCAGCAGATC
>JACWAG010000407.1 GCA_014874425.1 Syntrophaceae bacterium
CTCCATTTTGGTACGATTTTGGCAAGAGTTCCAAGGCGCCTAAGCTTGAGGTTGGCACTCAAGAGAAACAGTGCGTGGAATCCAAGGCTTTTATGCAGGCCAACCACATGGTGCTTCTGGATCAGTGGAGAGACCAGGTCTTACGGGACGGGAAGCGAATTTATGTAAGCTCCACCGGAAAAGAGTACAAAATGAGCCTACAGAACACCTGTACTAAGTGTCATTCGAGCAAAACCAAGTTTTGTGATAGGTGCCACAACTACTTAAATGTGACCCCGAATTGCTGGGATTGTCACATAGCGCCGAAGGAGCAGGAGCAGCAGGCCGGAAGGAGTGAGAAGTAATGGACGAAACAAGAAGAACTTTCTTGAAGGTCGCCGGTCTTTCCGTGCTGGGTTTTGGCGCCAAACCGGTGGTGGATGCGGTAGCGGGAACTGGTGAATCCAAATTTGAACGAGACCCTAACGCCTTAAACGGCAAAAGATGGGCCATGGTGGTTGATCAGAAAAAGTGTTTAAATGCTAAAGAAGGGTGCAAAGAATGCGTTCTCGCATGTGATTACGCTCATAATGTTCCTGACTTTGGTAATCCTAAGGACGAGGTTAAGTGGATTTGGCAAACTTCATATGAACATGCTTTCCCGGGGCAGGAGAATCCTTATATTGAAGGCTTTGTCAAGGATAGCCTGAAAGGGTTACCGTTTATGGTTCTCTGCAACCACTGCGATAATCCCCCCTGTGTTAGAGTTTGTCCGGTTAAGGCGACGTTCCGCCGCCCTGATGGCATCGTGCAGATGGACTATCATCGTTGTATTGGTTGCCGTTTCTGTATGGCCGCGTGCCCATTCGGCGCAAGAAACCTTAATTGGCGCGATCCCAGGCCTTTCATAAAAAAGGAAAACCCCGAATTCCCAACACGCACAAGAGGCGTTGTGGAGAAATGCAATTTCTGTGCGGAACGCCTGGATGTTGGGAAAATCCCGGCCTGCGTGGAAGCCTGCAAGGAAAAAGCGCTCGTGTTTGGAGACTTGGAGGACCCTAACTCGGAGGTTCGTGACCTGTTGCGAACTCATCCATCAATTCAACGTAAGCCTCAGTTAGGCACACGTCCGCAGGTTTATTACATATTGTGAGGTAACCATGCTTGAAAAGGCTTTAAGAGGTAATAAGAGCTACTTTACGTGGATAGGTTTTCTACTGGTCCTGGTTGGAATGGGCTTCAGCTTTTACCTGAGGCAGCTCAGTTTTGGCTTGGGAATAACAGGCATGAGCCGCAATGTATCCTGGGGACTCTACATAGGACAGTTTACATTCCTTGTCGGTGTGGCTGCTTCTGCCGTTATGCTCGTGCTCCCTTACTACCTTCACAATTACAAGGTATTTGGGAAAATCACAATTCTCGGTGAATTCCTGGCTGTGGCCGCTGTTACCATGTGTCTCACGTTCATCGTGGTTGACCTCGGGCGTCCCGACAGGGCCTTTAACGTTTTATTGTATCCCACACCTAACTCAGTACTTTTTTGGGATATGGTAGTTTTGAACGGTTATCTGTTCCTGAATATTGTTGTGGGCTGGACGGTGCTCGAAGCTGAAGCCAAATCAGCGCCGCCTCCAAAATGGGTCAAACCGTTGATTTATCTTTCCATCCCATGGGCCGTCAGTATTCATACGGTCACGGCCTTTTTGTACGCTGGTCTGCCTGGACGAAGCTTTTGGTTGAGCGCAATCATGGCCCCCAGGTTTTTGGCGTCAGCTTTTGCCGCAGGCCCTGCGTTGTTGATACTGATTTGTCTATTTCTGAGAAAGTACACCAAGTTTGACGCAGGTTGGGAAGCGATACAATCGTTAGCCAAGATCGTAACTTACGCCATGATCATAAGTGTGTTTTTCGTGCTGTGTGAACTCTTTACGGTGTTTTACAGCCAGATACCTGAAGATATGAATCACTTCAGGTATTTGTTTTTCGGGCTTCACGGTCATGACGGATTGGTCCCATGGATGTGGGCTTCAACGGTCCTGGCAATGCTTTCGCTGGTTCTCATGATTAATCCCAAAACCAGGAATAGCCCAGGCACACTGGCAATGGGATGTGTCTGCGTATTTTTCTCTCTGTGGATTGAAAAGGGTATTACACTGGTGCTTACTGGTTACATCCCGTCACCACTTGAAACCATAACCCAGTACCATCCAACAGTTCCTGAGATTGGTATAGTGATTGGGGTTTGGGCGCTTGGTTTCCTTATTCTATCAATACTCTACAAGGTAGCCTTGACTGTGAAGACTGAATCAGTCTAGGCGTTGGGATCATTTAGCTCTGCGAAGGAAGGGCGACCCGATAAGGGTCGTCCTTTTTTTTGTTGCTTTCTGTAGAAATAGTGTTAATAATATTGGATTATCTTACACATCCCTGTAACTCGGGTCGCGTGTTACGTGGCCAGGGATGGAAGAATTAACCCGAAAAGGAGTTGTCCTCTTGTCTCTTGTTACCATGAAACAATTACTGGAAGCTGGGGTTCATTTTGGTCATCAGACCAGACGATGGAACCCTAAGATGAAACAGTACATCTTTGGCGCCCGAAACGGTATTTATATTATCGATCTTCAAAAAACGGTACGTCTGTTCAAAAGGGCATACCAGTTTGTACAGGACGCCGCCGCCACTGGAGTGGGCGTGCTATTTGTAGGCACCAAAAAACAGGCGCAAGACGCAGTCCTCGAAGAAGCCGACAGGTGCGGTCAATACTATGTTAACCAGCGTTGGTTGGGTGGTATGCTGACCAATTTCTCAACAATAAAGCAAAGCATAGAACGTCTGAATCAGTTGGGAGCAATTCTGGATAAGCCGGAAGAAACAAACTTCACCAAAAAAGAACTAGTAAACATCTCCCGTCAGTATGACAAACTTAACAAGAACCTGTCAGGTATCCGGGACATGAAAAAATTGCCCGGAGTTGTTTTTGTTGTTGATCCCAAGAAGGAAAATATCGCCGTAAAGGAAGCTCGTAAACTTGGGATTCCCATTGTCGCCATAGTTGATTCGAACTGTGATCCTGATGAAATCGATTATGTGATCCCGGGCAATGATGACGCCATTAGGGCTATCAGATTGTTCGCGTCGAAGATCGCCGACGCGTGTATAGAAGGCCGGGCCATTTATGAGGCGTCCTTAAAGGAAGATGGCGGACTGGCGGACTTCCCGGCAATGGCTACTGAAGAAGTGGGTTACGCGGAATCAGAAGAGGTTGATGTTGAGGACAGCGAACCTAAAGAGTCTGAGCCTGAGGCTGTGCTGCTGGAGACTGAGGAAGTATTGATCTGATCCCGTTTCAAAACAACTTTTGAAAAACTGCTGCTTTTGAATAGTCTGTGTGTACGCCTTTTGATGTTTAAGCTGAAGGGGTTGGCCGGCAGCTCCGGGCGCAGCAACAAAGCAATTGGACACTGACAGAACGGAACCTTTGATACCGGTAGAGCGCCACCATGTGCGCATGATATTGAGGCTGAGGTCTTTTTATTCAAGAGTGGGGCTCAACACTTAGAAATATGACAAACAGGAGGCTGTCCGATGGAGATATCAGCGATTCTGGTAAAGGAATTGAGGGAGAAGACTGGTTTGGGGCTAATGGATTGCAAGAAGGCCCTAACCGAGACAGATGGTGATATGGAGAAGGCCATAGATTATCTTCGGAAAAAGGGCGCTCTAAAGGCCGCTAAGCGAGAGGGCAGGGCTACTTCTGAGGGTAAAATTGGCTCATATATTCACATGAACGGGAAGATTGGTGTTCTGTTGGAGCTCAATTGCGAAAGTGATTTCGTAGCAAAGACCGAACAGTTTGCTGAACTCCTGAAGGACCTCTGCATGCAGGTTGCCGCAAGCTCTCCCCAATGGATCTCTTCGGCTGATGTCCCTGAAGACGTGTTAAACAAGGAAAAGGACATTTACATGACGCAAGCCAAGGAAGCCGGCAAGCCAGAAAAAATGCTTGAGAAAATCGCCGAGGGAAAACTGAAGAAATTCTTCTCCGAAACTTGTCTGCTTGATCAGCCTTTTGTTAAGGATGATTCCAAGTCTGTTCAGGAATTGATCAAGGAAAAGATTGCCCAACTGGGCGAGAATATGACTGTAGGGAGGTTTGCAAGGTTCCAATTGGGTCAATCCAACTGATGGGGACCACTGCGCCAAACGGTTACCGCTCAGCGCTATTAAAGATATCTGGAGAGGCCTTGGCCGGAGATAGGGGCTTTGGCCTTGACGGAAGTAAGATCTCGTGGATCGCCCGTGAGATAATCTCTGCAGCGGAAGATGGACGAAAGATCGGTATTGTGGTTGGAGGCGGCAATATTATGCGCGGCATCGACTCCGAGTCTATCGGAGCGGCTCCACTGGTTGGTGATGAGATGGGAATGGTCGCCACAGTGATCAACGCTATTGCGCTGAAATCCGCAGTGGAGGCCCAGGGACAAGGTTGTCGGGTCATGTCATCTTTTAAGGTTGGAATGTTCGTTGATGTCTTTTCTCGGGAAAACCTGACGGCCTGTTTGAGCCGAAATGAAGTGGTGATTTTTGCGGGAGGGACTGGAAACCCTTGTTTTACAACTGATTCGGCCGCCGCATTGAGAGCGGTCCAAATGCAGGCTGAAGTGATGATCAAGGCCACGCAGGTTGATGGTGTTTACGACAAGGACCCCAGGAAATATTCGGA
>JACWAG010000408.1 GCA_014874425.1 Syntrophaceae bacterium
ATCCGGGCCCTGAGGTCTTTTGAATCATCGGGTTTATTTTTCTGACCCGCCTATTTATCTTAAGGTGACGGTTTTTGCCGTCACTTGAGATTGAGCCACTCATATGTTCCTAGCCCACATCAAACATCTAGCCTTACCCTTTAAAACCTCCACCAATATATGTTAAATGGAGTAATTGCTATCAAACTTCTAAGCAGGCTATTGGCATGAAACAATCTCTAAGCTGGTTGGTAACGGCTCTTTTCCTTATTGGAAGCATAATTTTACTGAGATGGTTGATGAATTCAGGGTTTTAGAAAATGGGCTGTGATTCTCGATTCGTTCCCGAGACGCTCAGTAACGGAGGAACGGATCAAATTGAAAACTGATAAGGCTTTGTAACGCGGACCCGCAGGTTCTAGAATACTTTGGAAAAGGGTGGCCCGATCAGCAACGAAAGTGATGCTGGGCGTGGGGTTCATGGAATTAATCAAATCCACCAATCTTTCCTTGTCCCGATTGGACTTCGCCCTGCCGAGCGTTAGATGGGGGTTGAAAGATCTGGATTCACGTTGAAAACCCAACCTGTCAAAGGCGTCTTCTATTAAGGAAACCATTTTGACTAGACGACCAGATGTATCAGACACACCAACCCATACGACACGAGGCTGACGCAGGTTAGGAAACGCGCCGATACCGGATATTTCGATTTGTAATGGCGACTGAGATGAAAAAATAGGTCGCAGGGCGGTTTCAATATCTGGAATTTGAGCGCCGATTATGTTTCCGAGAAATTTAAGGGTAAGGTGAATGGACGTGGGATTCAACCACCGAACATCCGCTCTACTCTGTTTCAACCGATTGGAGATGTTCCCCAGAAAACAAGTCACATCCTCCGGCAGATCCAAGGCCAAAAAAGCCCTGATTTCTTCCTGATTCATTTCGTATTGGTCCTTTGTTTAAAGGGTTTCATATGGATTCACCTAATCCATATTTCATCGCCGCTTTGTCGTAGAGTTTCTTGGCTTCCGGAAGCAACTCTTTAAGCTTACTAATTCTTTCTTGGTCGGTTGGATGAGTAGAAAGCCACACGGGTATTGGAGGTTTGTCGATATTTGCCATTCGCTCCCACAAATGTATTGATTCCGAAGGATCATAGCCGGCCTTGGCCATGTATAATTGCCCTATCCTATCCGCTTCCATCTCATGTGTTCGACTATAAGGTAAAAGAACTCCAATTGTGGCTCCCAGTCCAAGCGCGCCGATTACCGCCTTGGTTTTATTATCCAAATTACCGTCTTTGTCCCTAAATATCTCTGATCCTACTGAACTTATACCATGAAGCGCCAATTGTTGACTGAGACGTTCACCTCCGTGCCGCGCGACCGCATGAGCAATTTCATGTCCTATGATAGTCGCTAGTCCCGCTTCGTTCTTCACATAGCGCAGTATTCCGGTGTAAACCACAATCTTACCACCTGGGAGACAAAAGGCGTTGGGTATGTCCCTATCAACCACATGGACCTTCCAATCAAATCCAGGGTGATCCATTTCTTCGGCAGCCTTACTGACGCGATTTGCGACTTTATTTACTTCATTATTGACTTTTTGGTCCTTGCACGACGGTTCTCGAACAAGCAATTCCGAATATGCGCGGGCCCCCAGAGCATCCAGGTCCTTATCCGGCATGAAATTCAGTTGTTTTCTCCCGGAATGAGGAACCGTGGCGCAAGCGACGATTAGAGTCATGACGCTCATACAGAAGGGAATTACCCACGACTTTCTAATGACATGATCCAAATTTTTCCTATTGTCAAAAAGGACTAATGAATTAACTTTGCAACCAGGAGCGTTTGTCTAAAAGAAGGCTAGGCGTTTCCTGCGCAGCCCAGAAAAATCATTCGGTTTCAGACTCCAGTGGCCACATACCCCTTTCTGTAAGGGTGGCGCGCAACACCTTTAACCCCTGATTAACAACCGGCATTCCACCGTAAATTCCGCATTGAAATATTACTTCAGCAATTTCCTTCGGTTTGCACCCAACGTTCAATGCGGCGTTTATGTGAAGTTTCAGTTCCTCGGATCTTTCAAGGACAGTAAGGGCCGAAATAGTGATAAGCTGTCTGGTTGTATGGGGAATCCTTTCACGAGAGTACATTTGACCAGTAATGAACAGCGAAAGTTCTCTGGCAAGGTCCTTGTCAAAGGAACGCCACAGATCGAAAGGTCTTTCACCCGTATAATTTTCAAAATAAAGACTTGCTGTTTTTGCGGTTTTGGACTTAAGGTCTTCAGTCACGATAACGCCTCCTTTAGAATTTGGCTATTCACCTTAGTAAAAACAAGAAAATATAGAGCGATATAGACAACATTGAAATCCAACGTCTCGATCCATCACTATCAGAGATAGGTCACACGCTGTAGCGCCGAAATCAAGCTCAAAAAGTAAATGTTTCCCCATCTTTTGGGACAGTCATCTGGCATGACAGAGAATTATCTTCGCACAATTTCACTGCCAAATTGTCCCAATCCTGTTGACACATAGGCACAGAATAAGGTTTTTGGGTCAGCGGATCCATCATGGGCCTAATAGGAGGAGTCTTCTTAACGGTGTTATTGAAGGGATCTCCGGGGACTTGGTCACCTCCCGAAATGTGAACCAGAAACATTCGCTTGGATGGGCGCCACTTCTTGATAAAATCCAAAGCCCTTTGAAGACTCATGTGGGAAGGACGGTTTTCTACAGGCTCATTTAACCAGTGACTTTGAATTATCAGAACATCCGGATCGTGCAGTATAGACAAGTCTGTTTCGACGTCAATAAAATCAGAGGTATAAACGAGCTTCTTGACCTTTTTGTCTTTCTGAGTTTCACGAATGACGTATCCTACCGATCCTCTGGCTGTTTTTCCGTGAACTGTTTTGAATGGGGTTATCGAAGTGTCGTCAATATTGATGTCTACGCCTGGTTCACTTACTCTCTTCTCAAATAGTGACCCCAAGAGATATCCGAATCTGACACCAATAGTTTCCCATGCGGTCTCGGTAGCATAAACTGGTATGGGTCTCCAGGAATCTGGGGGCATAGATCTCTTGTAGGCTAGTAAATCATCCATACCAAGGTAGTGGTCCCCGTGCTCATGAGTTATCAATATAAGATCCGGGGCTTGCAGTTTATAGCGGCGCATGTGAAACAACAGGTCCGGGCCCGGGTCAATAAGGATCTTCCTTGATGTTGTTACCTGAATGGATGTTCGAGTTCGTTCCTCTTTTAGTTCCGTCATCTTTTGGCAAATCATGCAGCGGCAGGAATATTCGGGTAACCGCCATGCACTGCCAGTGCCAAGGAATAGAATGTCCATATCAGCCTCTCCGGAACGCTCATGAGGTTTTTGATTTGTGGAAAGCCCAATCCAAGTATAATTCTTCCAATTGAGAAACCAATCGCCTAAACTTTAGGAATACCTTTGGCTTCTCCCAAGTTCAAGCATAAAAATAATTGACACAGAAGAAAGGTCTTCTCGTAGGTGGGCAAATGGCGATATCCATGCCAATATGCGGAAATATCAAATTTTGCAGGGCTGATAGCTTTAGAATTTAGTATGATGAAAGGTTACTTGCCTCGGTATACAATGAGCCCATGACTAAGGTCATATGGAGACAGGGCCACAGTCACGCGGTCTCCAAGGAGCACTTTTATCCTAAATCGAGACATCCTTCCCGACAATTTGGTCCGGATGCTCTTCCCATCGTCTGTCTCAACCTGATACATACCGCCTGAATGCACCTTGACCACAGTTCCTTCAACCTTTACATTGTCATCTCGGCTCACTTAATTAGTATCTCCTCTCATTTTTCCATAGGTCTGCAAAGAACAATAGCAGCCAAAGCCAGACCAACCAGATCTAAATCCTTATATTACACTACTATCATTAAAAGTCTATACAGACTGCTCCCATTTTACCCAGATATCAAAATCAACACGACTTGCCGTATTCTTGTTTGACCCGTTCGAGATCCTCAGGGGTATCAACTTCAACGGAATCCATTTCCGTGATCACCACCTTGATCTTGAACCCGTATTCGAGGGCTCTGAGCTGCTCCAGACGCTCTGATCTTTCAAGCCTCCCTATAGGAAGTTTATTGAATTTTTGCAGAAAATCGTTTCTAAACGCATAAATTCCATGATGTTTAAAGTACGTTTGTGTTTCTTCCGCATTTCTACAAAACGGAATTGTGGCCCTGGAAAAATATATGGCAAAGCCATCTGAATCAAAAACCGTCTTTACCGCATTAGGATGATTAATCTCTTCGTCCCGAATAATTTTATATATCAATGTCGACATAGGAATCGAATCGTCTTCGATCAGGGGATTTATAACTTGCTGGATCATTTCCGGCTCCACCAGCGGTTGATCTCCCTGAACATTGACAACAATATCTTGAGGCTCAAGTT
The DNA here is from genome assembly GCA_014874425.1 of Syntrophaceae bacterium. Taxonomy (GTDB): domain Bacteria; phylum Desulfobacterota; class Desulfomonilia; order Desulfomonilales; family Desulfomonilaceae; genus CAJBEZ01. The sequence continues at coordinate 4,436 of JACWAG010000408.1, forward strand.
TTAGTCTCCTGGCCGCTTCGGCGATCCGATCGGAGCCCGACGCATGGTTCTCATAGGTCAATATGGCATTTTGGGAATGGTCCGAAACCGCCTCGTAAATGAGGCTGGAATCGGTGGCTACATAAACTTCTGAAAGCAGAGCGCACGATTTTACACGCTCCAGGACGCGAACAATCATTGGCTTGCCAAGAATGTCTGCCAGAGGCTTGCCTGGAAACCTTGAGGATTCAGCGCGAGCAGGGATAAACCCTACTATCCGGTATGGTCTGTGCATAAAATTCGGGTTGCTTCCTTTCGACTAATGAAAACCCTTGGATACAAGCGTAATTAATTGCAGAAATTGCTCTATAAAGTTTCCTGCGCGATCTCTTTCAGATCTGAGGCAAGACGTTCAGCCGCCTCAGTTGTTGTCCGTAAGGAAACTGGAATTACTATCAAGCGTTGAAGCAAGCCCGCCGTAACAGGCAGAGTAGACGGACTATAATCGACTTTTCCAGAATAATATGGTTCTCCAAAAGGAAAAACTCCCGGCCAAGCAGTCTTACGATTTATCAAATGTTCCCAGTTCCCAAGAAAATGCCAGAGATTATTCTTGAAACTAATGGCCGAGATTCCTTTTGCCGTGACCTTCTTGTGGAATTCCAATGCGCCGTCCGCGTCCGGAAGGAAGAAACACACGTGGGTGTTGCTATCTCGACCATTTTCTGGGAGTGATCTCATCGTTATCCCGCTGAACTTGCTCAAGGTGTTAGAGATGATTGAGTGGTTCGTTTTCTGAATCTCGAGGATTTTATTAATCCTGCCCAATTGAGCCAATCCAACGGCCCCCTGGAATTCATTCATTCGGAAGTTGAACCCCAGAAAACTTCTTCCCTCTAGCGCCCGTCCTACATTCGGGTTGTGATCATGTCCGTGATCCGCGTATTCAGAGGCGATTTTGTAGATGTTCGGATCATCAGTGACAATCATACCGCCTTCACCAGTTGTGATTGTCTTGTAAAAATCGAAGGAAAAAGTCCCACAGTCTCCAATAGATCCCGTGATTTTGGAACCTACAGCGGCTCCGAGGGCCTGCGCTGTGTCTTCTAAGACCTTAAGCCCGTTTCTGTCAGCAATTTCTTTTATTTGAGCCATTCTGGCAGGGCTTCCAAGCATATGAACCGGGACTACAACCTTGGTCCTGGGAGTTATCTTCCTTTCAAGATCAGCCGGGTCCATGTTCAAAGTTTCATCTATTTCAGTGGGAACGGGAATTGCCCCACATTCAATTATGGCTTCAAAAGTAGCCACAAAAGTGAATCCCTGGGTTATAACCTCATCTCCAGGCTTTACTCCGAGTGAGACCAGGGCGACCTTCAAGGCAGAAGATCCTGAAGTGACCGCTTGGGCGTAATTGGTTCCCACAAACTTGGCGAATTGGGTCTCAAAATCACGTACCTTGTAAACGCCCTTTCTCTCATTTGCGAATTCGTATCGGAAGAATATCCCATTGTCGAGGACATGATTCACATGTTCACGTTCAGCGTCGCCTATTAATTCAAAACCTGGCATGAGTCTCTCCTGATGTTTTCTACCGGCCGTTTAACGGTGACAAACAGCTCCGGTGAAAGTTTCTATCTCTGAGCGGTCCTTTCAGAATGCTTTTCACTACTCAAAAGCCGCCTCATATATCGTTTGAGCTTCTTGAGGCCCCAGGAACCTGGGGTTGTTTTCGACGGGTCTAGTCACCTTGAGGGCTCCTTCAATCAGCATCGGAATATCTGCTTCAGGTATGCCCAAGTCATACAGACTTTCAGGGACACCAATATCAATAGCCAGAGTTTTTACCGCATCTACCGCTGCTTGAGCCGCCCACCTTGGCGAAAGTCCTTCGATGGATTCTCCCATGTTTCTGGCAATCAGCGCCAAAGACCGTTCGGCCGCAGGCAAGTTAAATTCCATAACGTGTGGTATCAAGACAGCATTGGCAAGTCCATGGGGTATTCGATAGTTGCCGCCAAGTGGATAAGCCAGAGCGTGAGCAGCTCCTACGCCCGCGTCGGCGAGCGCCAAGCCACCGAAGAGACTTCCGAGAAGCATTTTCTCTCGTGCGTCAATATCCGAACCATTGTAAACGGCGCTTCGGAGACTTTCGGATATTAACCTGACCGATGTTAGACTAAGCGCCTCCGTGAAAACAGTGGCGGATCGGCTCGTCACAGACTCAATCGCGTGGGTAAGCGCATCCATCCCGGTGAACGCAGTTACCTGCGGCGGTAGTGACAAAGTGAGTTCAGGGTCAAGCAACGCGGCGTCGGGAAAAAGAAATGGGCTGTTGATTCCACCTTTAATCTTTGTCATCCTATGCGTAAAGACAGCGGTAAATGTTACTTCCGCCCCTGTGCCCGCAGTAGTGGGTATCATAATGGTAGGTGTGGTCGCTTTAGTCACCTTGTTCAAGCCAACATAATCTGCAGCCTGGCCCCCGTTTGTTATGAGCGTAGCCGCTGCTTTGGCTGTGTCCATAGCGGAACCGCCTCCGATACCGATGACTAGATCCGCTCGCATTTCCCTGCCGACTGTCGCCGCATCATCGGCATTATCCAGATATGGTTCTGGTTCAACCTTTAATGAGGTTTCAACATGAATGCCCGCTTTCCCGAGCGAAGTCATCGCAGCTTCTATGATTCCATGTCGCTCAAGTTCGGGGTCAGCCACCAGGAGACATTTATGGGCGCCAAGCTCCCCAGCTATTTCGCCCAAATTCGAAATAGCTCCACGACCTGAAAAAATTTTAGTCTTTAAATGAAAAGTCTTTAAATTTGTTAACATTTGAACTCCAAACTTTATAGGAGAATCTAGTCGTGACGTTGACAATGCTATAACAAAAAAGGCCCACCCGATCAAGGAAAGAAAATCCTTACATTTTGGACGGCGCTGTGGTAAAAAAAATATTTTCGGGAAATTTGGATTTTGGAGGCATGAATCGTGCTTGAGATACTGTCTCGTGGTTTCCGAGACGCCCGACATTACTTACAGGGAATGAGAACGCTCAACGAGGAGAATCTCGGTGAGGCCCTCAAGATCGTCCGCATGTCCCTTCTGGAAGCTGATGTCGAATTCCAGGTGACTCGCTCTTTTCTGGACAAGGTCAAAGAGCAGGCCATTGGAGAAATAGTCCAGGTAAAGGTCAAACACAAAGATAAAAAGCTCAAGATTGCCCCGGGAGACCATTTTATAAGACTGTGCCAGGATGAACTTATCCGTCTCATGGGGCCGGCCGATGTTTCCCTGAATTTTCGATCTAAACCCGTCAGTTCAATCATGTTGGTTGGGCTTCAAGGGTCAGGAAAGACCACAACAGCCGCTAAGATAGCTAAATATCTGATGAAGTCCGGTAAGCGGCCTATGCTTGTAGCAGCCGACGTTTATCGTCCCGCCGCTGTTGAACAACTTAAGAAACTAGGCAAAGACCTTAACATTCCTGTTCATTCAAATGGGTCCACCAATCCGCCAGAAATATGTAAAGCCGCCCTGTCTCATGCGCTGGAATTTGGATGCGATGTCACTATATTCGACACCGCCGGTCGTCTGACCGTCGACTCAAACTTGATGGATGAACTGCATCAGATCGAAAAGCTCACATCTCCAGACAATGTGCTCTTGGTCTGTGACGCAATGATTGGTCAAGAGTCGGTAAATGTTGCAAAGGCGTTTAATGAGAGTATCACCCTTACCGGTTTTATCCTGACGAAACTTGACGGTGACGCCCGGGGTGGCGCCGCCATATCCGTAAAAGAAGCGACAGGGGTTCCTATAAAATTCCTGGGTATGGGCGAAGGTCTTGACCGGTTGGAGGAATTCAGACCTGAAGGGTTGGCCTCGCGTATTCTGGGATTAGGTGATGTCGTAGGATTAGTTAAAGATTTTGAAGAAGTTGTCGATGAAAAGAAAGCTGAAGAAGACGCTATGCGCATGCTTCAGGGCAACTTCACACTTAACGATTTTCTGTCTCAAATTCGCACGATCAAGAAAATGGGTCCGTTAAAGGACGTTGTTGAAAAGCTCCCGTTCTTCCAGGGAGGGCTTCCCGCCCAAGCAAACTTTGACGATTACGAACTCGTCAAGATCGAATCCATGATTAACTCAATGACTCCTGGTGAACGACAAGCTCCAGATCTCATTAATGATAGTCGTATTAAGAGGATATCAATAGGCTCCGGACGCAAGGAGAACGAAGTTCGTGACTTGTTGATGAAATTTAAGGATATGCGCGACCTCATGAGCGCAATGGGAGGCGGCAAACTCCGTGGTCGCTGGAAAAGAATGAAGGGCCTCAAGCGTATGTTTAGCGGCGGTCTCGGAAATCTCATGGGAGGTGATGCGCCGGCTGTCCCAACTCCGGACAACCCCTTTGGTCTCCCGGAAGTCAAGCAGGGACAGCAAACTTCCAAGAAAAACGTCGAAAAGCAACGCAAGAAAAATAAGGAAGCCAAAAAGGCGAGGAAAAAATCCCGGCGATAAACGCTTGCTATGTTGTGACTTAAAAAGGCGATCTTCAAACGTTTGTGATCATACTGGGAAGTTTAAATGGGCTCGGTGTAATGTTTGAATGCGGTCCCATGTTTCGAACCGACTTTATATTTAGATGGAGGAGAAGATGCTCTGGAAATTAATTGGAATGATCATTCTTGGGATAATCAGCGGTGGTTTAAGCTACTACAAAAAGAACATTTTTGTGAACATTTTCGATGACATTCTCGGAAGAGAGGAAGACTCTGACGCAGTTAGCAGGATCGGCAGAGGATTTTTTTACGGCTTCTTTTTCCCGCTGTATTTTTTCCTGTTGTTGGCCGGTCTTGCCGCTCTGGTTTCCTTCCTCATTTCAGCCGGTATAATTGCGGCCATTGTTTTTGCGCTGGTGTGGATCACCGAAAAGGTCCTCCCTCAAAAATGGATAGGTGAAGTTTGTCTTTCCTTGTTTAAAAAGATTGGACTTAAAGGCGCCGAACCGACTACCCAACCTAGCTGTACTGTTCAGTCGGATATTTATCCCCCTTTGGACAAGTGTAATAAATAGAACGTTTATCCAAGGCTAAACAGAAATAGGCATTAGCAATTCGAACAAACAGAACATAAGAAGGCGCTCAAGCAGCGCCTTCTTATGTTCTGTTCATCCAATCCCGTGCGAATTATTTGCTCTGTGTTATCAACGGCATTCTTTCCGTGTTTGTTGCCTTTTGTGCAGAAAAATATTACCAATAGGCTGCGGTTAACGGAAAATCCAGCGGACATGTTTGGTTCGGAGCGTACAACTGACCTGATGCTCCCAAAAGTATTTTTCAAAGCTTGTTGTATCAGACCCACATCTAGGTCTTTGACCTTTTTTACGGTTGTGATGTTAGTTCTGTCGGCCATAATCCTGGCAGGTTGCGTCCCAACATTGTTTCGGAGCGCCAAGACAACTGATGAAACCACAAAACCGAAGAAACAGGAATCAACCCTAATAAAACCGCGACTCTCCCAACAGCCTGCCGAACCTGAACAGTCTCCATCCAACAACAAACAAAATGAAGTCAGGTCAGATGATAAATCCACCAGCAAGAGTCATGACGAATCAAACTCCCTTGATGTTTCCACTGCTGGCCGAAACGAATCATTGACAAACTCCAAGTCTGAAAGTTTGAACAACAAAGAAAAGGCGCCAAGGCGACTGATTGGTGTTGAAAAAGGAAAAGTCCCTCCTGAGTCCGAGCAAATTAAGGGTGACAAACCGAGTGACGTAAAAACTGTAGCGCCAGATGACGCGGATTGGATGCTGTCGGACGAAAGAAAGCCCAAATTCAAGAAACACGACCATTCCAAATATGTAAAGCGTATAAAAACACTTGCAATGGAAGCCCTCAACAAAGAGTTTGACCCGTTTTACGCTACGCTCTGCAGTGATTCGACCACCGATGAATGGTCTCTCACCATATATTTCAAGAAGGCTGACAGTTTCCGATACAAGTCTTTAATATGGGACCCCATTGATGATAAATGGGAACAGCAATATGAATCGGGGAATAAGCCTCTTGCTGGATGGAAAAAGCATGTGAGCTTCGTATCCGCGGACAAGCGATGCAACCAGTTAAAGGGTGGTGATCGCAACTAATCATGCCACAAAGCTTGAGAATTTTCTTGATTTTAGTAAACTAAGAGAGAAGTTTTGTAACAAAGTTGATATGTCATAAGAATAGTCCGATTTTGACACACTTTATTGGGTCCATGGAGATGAGAAATGATCAACAAGCCGTCGGCGTATAAACTGGGATTTTCTTTAAGATTGGCGCCATTAACTCGAATGAGCTTCGTGATCGGATTGTTTTTGTTAACGGCTGGCGTAAATGATTCAAGATGTCAGGCGCTTTTCCAGCAAACTCGCGAACAGTGTGACGAATGTTGCAAGAAGTCGGGTTACGACGACTATTACCTTGAACAATGCAAGCTAAAGTGTTTTAGGAATCACGATTACTGCATGGGACCCAAAGGAACTCACGCTGAACCACCTTCGCCCGCCAAGAAACCGGAAGCTCCTGTTCAAAACAGTCGACCACCGCGTGAGCGGCCCGTTGAACAATCGGAGCCTCAGCCACAGCAGCAAGTTCAAAAACCGCAGTTCGTGTGGCCCAATCCGCTCAACCTGATACCTGGCCGTGAAGGTGAAGCCGCTGCCCATATTCTGGCGTTAAACGGAATTCCACCTCAACATCCAAACTATGCTCGAGCGCTAGGAGCTATACAAGGTATTCTCACAAATTTCGCACGAAACAACCCGTCCGGAGGCGCATTACCTACAGCTCAATTACAGCAGATAATATCGCAGCTTAGGTAAAAATGCTCAGGGTCCTTGTTGAAGAGAGAACCGAACCTGAATCGGTTCGGGTTTTGATAGGCATAATCCTGATAATCGCCTCTCTTCTCGGTTCCGGTCCGGTCATGGCGACAGAGTTCCAACTGTCCCCACCTTTGACCGGGGTAAATTGTGCTCCTCCTAACCATTTGTACCCGGATTGGTGGGGAGAACCACCGAAAACATGGATTAAATCGCGCTGCAATGGCGCAGGATCATGTGTGAAGTGCCATCCCAACAATGCGGAAATGGACCAACTCCATGCGCTCCCGTGCTCCACATGCCACAAGGGGAATACTCAAGTAGCCGATAAGGACCTTGCTCATGTGGGACTGATTCCAGATCCCGGGGACCTGGATCATGTCGATCAGACATGCGGAAAGTGTCACCCAGAACACGCTCACAACGTTAAAATCTCCAGAATGGCCCTTGTGCCAAAGCTGATAAACCACACCAGGTACGCCTTCGGAGCGCAAGACACAGCAGGGCCTGTGTTTGGTGTCAGAGGGCTTTCGGGGCTTAAGGAAATCCCCGCTCCAAAGTTAGAGAATTTGTTCCCCGGTGATCCGGCTAAGACGCCAACACAGGACATACATACTCCAACGGACATGAAACCTGTTTTCGGGGACTTGGGGGATGATCTCTTGCGAAGATCCTGTCTACGGTGTCACTTGTATACAAAAGGTTCCGCACGTGCTGGAGAACACAGGGGTAAGGGATGCTCAGCGTGTCATACACCATATTCAAACTCCGACTCAAAAAAGCCCTATGCCCATGTCATTTCAAAATCATTAGGTGTTACCCCTTGCTTGAAATGTCACAATTCGAACCATATTGGATGCGACTACGTCGGGCTCTTCGAGAAAGACTTCAACCGAGGTTTTCGTAGTCCAATTATTGCTGGCGCCCAAGCGCCCACCATCTACGGATCGGAACAACACCGTCTCCGGTCGGACGCGCATTTCAGAGCTGGTATGATTTGTTCCGATTGCCACACATCAGCACAGATTCATGGGACTGGGCTGGTATTCAATTCGGATATCACACCATCACTATCTTGTGAGAGTTGTCACGTTAACTTCAGCCATCCGCTTATTTTCAAAAACGCCAATGGAGAAGCTGTATTAAAACGAAGGCCGGATATAAAAGTTCCTGCGCTGCGTCTCGACATAATACCACACAGTATCGACCAACATCGAAAATCGTTGACTTGCGTAGCCTGCCATGCCGCCTGGTCGTTTCAGGACTACGGGTTTCATCTTATGTTGGATGAGAGGGCTGATTACTGGATGTGGTCGATAAATTCGGCTCAGAATGACCCTCAGATTCAGGATCTCTTGCGAAAATTCGTAGGGGATTATGCGGAACTGATCCCTCCGAGAGATGGAATCAAGGCCCCAATGCATGAAAAGGATTGGAACCCTCCCAAGACAAGAGATTGGCTGAATGGACAATCCATGCCTGGCGCATGGTTTAGGGGTTTTACAATTAGAAGGTGGTCAAGTCCACCTCTTGGTCTAAACGCTTCAGGCAAAGTCACGGTAATGAGGCCCATGCGTCAGTATGTAGTGTCATGGGTCAAAGCCGATGGTACGGTAGTATTGGACAGTGTTATACCTACGACCGGTTCATGCAAGCCCGCTCTTGTCATGGACCCTTACTCTCCTCACACC
>JACWAG010000409.1 GCA_014874425.1 Syntrophaceae bacterium
CATAACACCTGTCCAGTAACATAATCAGATTCTGTCGATGCCAAAAAAACAAAGGCAGGGCTTATATCGTCCGCTGTCCCGAAACGTTTCATCAGTATCCGGTTCATGTAAATTTCCTTGAGCTTTTCATCCTTCCTGATTTTTTCCGTCATGTCCGTTTCAACAATCCCCAGAGAAATTACGTTTGCGCAAACGTTGTAACGCGCCAACTCTCTTGCCACGCTTTTAGTAAAACTTAAGACGCCTCCCTTGGCCGCCGAATAATTGACTTGACCCACTGTCCCTACCAATCCGGCCACGGAACTCACGTTAATAACCTTTCCATATTGCTGTTCCTGAAAATACTTGGAAGCTGCCTGAACGCACAGGAATGGTCCCTTTAGATGCGCGTCCACTACTGCGTCCCATTGCTCCTCAGTCATTTTCATCAACATCGCCGGCCTAGTGAACCCTGCGTTGTTTACAACTATATCCAAGCGGCCGAATTCATGCTTAGCGGTATTCATCATGTTTTCCACCTCGGCCTTTACCGCAACGTCCGCCTTTACCGCAACGGATTTCCGCCCTAGGCCCTTTATATGGTCCACCAACTCATGGGCCGGTCCCTCGCTCGATGTATAATTCACAAGAACATCAGCACCCTCTTTCGCATAAGCCAAAGCGATGTTTCGTCCAACACCTCGGCTGCTACCGGTCACAACCGCCGCCCTTCCCGCAAGTCTCATGGCGCCTCCTAGGAACAAGATATCGTCATTTATAATCTGATTTGTTTAATTCTTAGCAGAGAAACCGCCAAAAAAAAAGCCCTGAGACGTTCTCAGGGCGTGAAAGGAGGTATGGATATGGGTTATCGTGTCGTTCGTAGCTTCGGAACATCTCCGCAAGGGCTGTCTATTATGCGGATTTTTTTGATGAACCGGTTTAGCTTCTCACATAACCCCTGATCAATATGACATTGACATGCAACAAAAGTTCCAAAGTTTTCCTTTTTCAACAAAAATTATTACAAGAAATCAACTACGGAAGAAAAATCATTTATGGCGTAAAAACAACTACGAGAAGCTTGGACGTCTTCCGGCTCAAATTTCGAAGATGATGGGCCTTCCCTGAGTCAAAATGCAGGTTCGTTCCTTTCTTTAGTTCATGTATATCTTCTCCAACCTTCACTTCTACATGACCGTCTAGCACGAACATAAACTCCTCTCCTTCATGTTTGTATGCGACCATCTCGTGATCTTTCTCAGGATCGAGCGTCACCATGTATGCCCATAAATGTTTATCCTGGGCGTCTGGTGTAAGGCTCTTGTATGAATAAGCCTTGGTCCTCTTCAAATAATTCTTCCGACGCTCAGCCTTTCTATCCTCGGAAAGGAGAGACGATGAGTCTACAGCCAGCGCTCGAGAAACCTGAATTAGTGTCCCTACGGGTGGAACAACGGTTCCAGCTTCTATTTCTTTCAAGTATTCGACTTGGTAGCCGGTTTTTTCAGCCAATTGATCAAAATCCAGCTTTAGTTTTTCTCGCATCTGCCGAATTTTATCACCTACGTTAAGGGCTTTAGCAGGCTTCTTTGCCATGGGTGATCTCCCTCAATAGTAAAATTGCTGACCCAGACGGATCCGGGTGGACTCAAATTAATATAGATCAGGCCTCTTGCCGCCTTTGGTCTTGGTCAATTCCCTCGCGATTACAATCCGCTGAACCTGGTTGGTTCCTTCGAAAATTTGGGATATTTTTGCGGACCTCATATACATTTCCACTGGATAGGATCTCATATATCCATACCCACCAAGGATCTGCACCGCTTCTGTAGTCACCCGCATGGCCATATCTGTCGCAAACCGTTTTCCCATCGCCGCTTCCAAAGCGCATTGTTCACCAAGGTCCATCAAGGAGGCCGCCCTATAGATCATCAGACGGGAAGCCTCGATCTCAGCGGCTAGATCAGCGATGAGGAACTGCAGACCCTGAAAGGACACGATAGGACGACCAAACTGGACTCGTTTCTGCGCGTAATTCAGGGCATAATCAAAAGCCTGTTGAGCTAGACCGACAGCGCAAGCGCCTATCCCGACCCTTCCACCATTCAGGGCGGAGAGCGCCATATTGAAACCCCTTCCCTCTTCGCCAATCCGGTCACTATCCGGAATGAAACAATCCTGGAAATGTAACTCAGTAGTTGGCGACGCGTTCAACCCCATCTTTGGCTCATAAGGACCGAAAGAAAAACCGGGAGTCCCCTTTTCGACCACAATGGCGCTAATTCCTTTCTGCTTCTGCGCCTCATCCGTTCGAACCATCACTACGTAAAGGTCCGCAACTCCTCCACTGGTAACATAGAGCTTCGTCCCATTTACAAGATACCCTCCATCAACCTTGACAGCCATGCAGGTAAGGTTTGCGGCGTCCGACCCGGCATCCGCCTCTGTCAATGAATATGCGCCTAATTTCTCACCCATTGCCAAAGGCCTGACAAAACGCCTCCTCTGATCTTCATTCCCGTATTGGTATATCAGGTTCACCACCATGTTGTGGACGCTCATGTAAACAGCGGTGGCAAAACATCCTTTGGCTAGTTCTTCAAAAATAAGGGCTGCGGTAAGCCTACCTACCTCAGTTCCTCCATGTTCCTCAGGTATGTAGAGTCCTGTAAAATCCAGCCGACCCATCTTGTCGAAAACCTCTCTGGAAAAAGTGTGACTCTCTTCCCATTCCCTTGCGTTTGGGGCAAGCTCCTTTGTTGCAAAATCCCGAGCAGCTTTGCGAATAAGCCGCTGCTCATCATTAAGCTTAAAATCCATGAAGAATCTCCCGAAAAGTGGTTTGAGTCATTTATGCTTCACAGGAACGTCAGGATTGCGAAGTTGTGATCTCAAGACAAATGTGGGTCGTCAATGGTTCGGCGCGTTTAATTGTCATGGCCCTCGTATTAGGCCGATGAGATCAGTTTATGATATTATATGAGATTAGCCATTATGAAATCGACTACGAATTCGATACAATTATTAGCTATTTCTAGGCCACAGAGTCAAACAAAAACAGATTGTGGGCTATCTCGATTGCGAACTTTATTCGGCGCGTGGCGCTCATGCTCAAGAATCAGTGGAGTCACGGATCCGGACCTCAAATTTTTCAAAACATAACAATTCCTACAAAGGATCATGATTCAATGAATTCATATGAGGCGTTGCAACTATTAGCAAAGGTTTTTGGCGTTGAACTTCAATACACTGACAATTGGGGTCAAGCTTTTCAAACACAACCATCCGTCCTACGTGACATTCTTGAAAAAAAGGGGGTTCGAATAGATCCCAATTTACTGGCCACATCGCCTCAAATTATCACTTTCAGCGCTGACAATGTAAGGTCCTCCGTTCCCATCTATATAGACGTCACATCGACTTTTCGTGACCGTCTCCTAAAAAACGGAATAATCCACATAACCGACTACAGTTCGAAGCTTGAACCTATGACTTATCCTATTGTTGGTCCTGGTACATCGTTAGACTTCGACCTAGAAACTGGCCTAACCCGCATAATGGTACCAATTCCCAGCGATCTCCCTCCTGGTGATTACAGCTTCAACCTGGATGTTAGAGTCGAGGATTCTGTAGTCTCCAATGAACTGAGAATTATTGTAGCCCCACCAAAAGCCTACGCTCCCGAACCGATTGAAAAAGGTAGGCGGGTAGCAGGAATAGCCATATCTTTATATGGCGTACGATCGGAAAACAACTGGGGCGTTGGTGATTTCACAGATCTTTTGGGAATTATAGATTGGGCTTTTGATGATCTTGGGGCACATTTCGTTGGGTTAAACCCTCTGCATGCGCTCTTCAACACCAGTCCCTTTAATTGCAGCCCTTACATGCCTTCGAGTCGAATGTTTTCCAATTATATATACATAGACGTTCTCAAGGCAGCCTGTTCCATTTCTCAGGAGTTGTCGAACCAGATATCCGGCGACCGTCAAATTGCAGCCGAAACATCAAGATTGCGTGATGCCGAATACGTTGATTATGAGGGTGTTATGGCCCTAAAGAATAGGACGCTTCGGAAAGTTTTTGACCATCTTTATACCCACAAAGACACTTCTGATTGTAAAGCTCTTTGGGAAGAGTTTAAGAAATTTGTCGAATTTGGAGGTGAAGACCTTGACCGGTTCGCTACATTCTGCGTCCTTCGGGAAAATTTGCTTTTCAACGCGCCTAACCTGCATGGATGGCCCAACTGGCCCGACGGTTTCCGACATCCTGAATCTCCCGAAGTAGAAAGATTTAGGGCAAAGCATTTTGTAGATGTCCTTTTTCATGGCTTTTTGCAATGGATAGTTGAAAAACAGTTGTCAGAAGCTCAACAACACGCCATCGAAAAGGGCATGTTAATTGGTTTGTATCATGATGTCGCCCTAGCTGTTGACCCAAACGGCGCGGACAGTTGGTCGAGACCGCAATATTTCGTAAGCGGGTTTACCGTTGGGGCGCCCCCTGACGCGTTTGCCCCCGACGGACAAGATTGGGGCTTTCAACCTCCGGATTCCGGGCAGGTGAAAAAATCGGGATTTACTCCCTTTAGAAAAAGTATCGCCGCCAATTCCAAGCACGGAGGAGCGCTGCGGATCGACCATGTCATGCAAATTCATCACTTGTTCTGGATACCTTCGGGATCGCAGGCTAAGAACGGTGTTTATGTCGAGGATAATGAACAGGACCTACTAAATGTGCTGACATTGGAGAGCTTGAGAAACCAGACCATTATAGTGGGTGAGGACTTGGGAACTTTGCCGTTTAATTTCAGGGAGAGGCTGATTGATCGTGGGATCTTTTCCTACAGGATTTTTTACTTTGAAAGGGATGCAAACCTCAATCAAATCCCATTTTCCGCTTATCCCGCACGAGCGATTGTATCACTTTCCAATCACGATCTACCGACTTTCGCCGGTTTCTGGCAGGAACTCGATATTGATGAAAGGATTCAGATCGGCCGTATCAAACAGGAAGAAGAACATGCCATCCGTTCGGAACGCGCGGAGCAAAAGGCTAAAATTATCGAGCGCCTGGTTCACGACGGGTGCCTGGCGCCCGAAGTCGCTCATGAGGCATGGACATCTGAAACCCCGACTGATGAATTACATACTGCGGTCCTCAATTTTATCTTGAAGACGCCATCACGGCTCGTAATCGTAAGCATGGAAGACCTCGTGGCGGACACACGTCAGCAGAATCTTCCGGGTACTACAACTGAACGTCCTAATTGGGTTACAAAAACAAAATTTACCTTACAAGAACTAAGAAGCCACCCAGAGGCGATTCGGATGACGGCGAAGTTCAGAGACATGGTATTAAGGACGGAAAGACATTTTGAATTCAAGGCCTGACTTTATGGCTGGAATCCAATTTGACCATGGAAGAGCGAAGCAACACTGGAGATCTGGACATACCGTCGTGCGTATTCCATAGCGCCGAAATGTGACCAACATCGGCGCGCCATCTTTCAATCTTACGTATCGCCTCTGCTTCCCATGGTAACCATGTGGTCCTTTTTCTAATTCTTACAGAAGCCTCGAGTTCAGCCGGGACAGGAGGAGCAAGCAAATTGTCGTCTTCCTCCTCGATCTGGCTAAGATAATCGGTAAGTATCTTTAGCTGTCTACGGTTTAAACGTCCTCTGAGGACTTTCAATCTTTCTTCGACCATTGACTCCAGCCCTTTTGAAGCTGTGTTGTTTTTCTCTTTACAGTCTATGAGTTCACTCAGAAACTTGTAGTTTTCACGAAATTCTGCGGGAATAGAAGACAGGTCCATATCCTGGGCGGATTTGTCCACTCTCATGGCTGCTCCATCGGTAATGATTATATAGTATCTAGAGGGCTAACTGACTGGACCGGGGAAACCGGTGTCGAGGAAGGGCGTACCATGGCTTTTTCGTATTGTCAAGTATTGGTTTTATGTCTTTTTACAATATCCCATAATTACTAGATATATTTTATTGGTTAGATTCTGGCTGTGCCCCGTACAATTCCTTGTGCATTTTCAAGACTTCAGGATCAATATGGATTTTCCCTTTATACTTTTCCTTAAACTCCTGAAGGTCCTTTTTTTCCTGATACGAAAAGACCGTTGTCTCAATATTCCCTACAAGCCACTCGCCATAGGGGAGTTCTCGGACCAAAGCCACCCCACTCATCACGGTTGTCTGGTTAACTCTTTGGGCGTGTATGAAACATCCCAAAAGTATACCTAGTCCGGCAAGAACCACAAAATACATTATGAAAAGTATTGTACGAAGCATTTACTGTTCCTCGCTGAGTAGCATATTTTTAGCGCGGCCATAAACGCGCCCACATGATGTCTAAACAGACCAATAAATCACGTAAACGCATACTATCAACCACAGTGTGACACATGTTAGCAGCGGAGGGTCCGTAAATAGTAAAGCGGTGGGAGAACCTCCATGCTCTTTATGGTATATTAAGTACAGGTATCGGAAAATTCCATAGGTAACAAACGGGATGGTTAACATCATTTTCTCTGATTGGATATCGGTGCCCGGGCCGGCTTTTACAGAATAAAGACAGTAGAAAATGAAAGTTGATGTAGTCACAACCTGAAGCAGTTGGTCCAGGAAACCAACGCTATAGCTTTCAAGCACGGGTCGGTGGTTTACTGCGTCACCATTTAGAAACATGACTTCGTGTCTTCGTTTACCTAGAGCAAGAAATATGGCTACAGAGAAAGTGCAAAGCACCAGCCAACTGGAAACACCTACACTCAAAGCCGAAGTCCCGGCTAGCACGCGCAGCAAGAAACCAGTAGAAATGACGAGCACGTCAATGATTACTAGGTTCTTGAGTTTCCAAGAATAAAGACAGTGCAAAATTATGTAGATAATTAAAACGCCGAGGGTAAAAAGCGGTAAATACAACAGGGTGTTGATAAACATTAACAATATCAGGCCGGCAGCTAGGGCCAATCCCATCGGCGGCGATACGGCGCCCGACGCCAATGGCCGATTACGTTTCAGGGGATGGATCCTGTCCTGATCCATATCCATGTAATCATTGATTATGTAAGTTGCGGAAGCGGCCAAGCAAAAACTAATGAAAACACCAAGAGTTTTTAGTGTATCATAAGGGCAGAAGAGTCGTCCGGAAAAGACGAGAGGCATCAGGACAAAGCCGTTTTTTATCCACTGCCCTGGCCTCATGAGCTTAATTAATGAGCTTATCAACTTCATAATATTGTTTTAATCTTTCATAGTCCGAGGGCGAACCGAAGAATTGACCAAAGCAGATATAACACTCCCAAGGCTTACTATCACAACGGGATTTAATAGTAAACGTCATGCCGGAGACACTTTTGGTTTGTCTAAATCTAGCACGATGAATTATTTTGAGGGAAAGGTCCCAAATTTTCATTGAACACCATTTAATCCCGAGAGGAAATATCATGTCAAATGTTGATTTTATGAAGTCATTGACGCAGTCAGGCTACACAAAGGCCATATTACTAGTTATGGACGGCCTTGGAGGATTACAGCGAGAAGTTGGTGGCCCTACGGAACTTGAAGCCGCCTTTACCCCCAACATGGACAGGCTTGCGCGGGAGGGTTCAGTGGGACTGGTGAACA
>JACWAG010000052.1 GCA_014874425.1 Syntrophaceae bacterium
CGGGTAAACTTGTAATAATCTCATTCAATAAATGTTCTTCAAGACGTCTCAAGCCCTGATAGAGCTTGGAATTCTCGAATTTCTCCCCTTCCGTGCATTGGTAGAGATAGCACTGGAGGGATTTAACGGTTTGGATATTGGACACCGGCACGTTCCTGATTCTTTGGAACTTCTCCGGCATTTCCTCCTGACCATAGCGCTCATTGACGGCGCAATAGTTAAGGCGGATCATATCCTGGCCTAACTTACTAACGTCATCCGGTAATTTGTAACCGGCATTGTTGAGGATTCTCAACATGTATGAATCTTTGTTAGAACCCCAAGCGATATAGTCAATGATCCGGTTGACTGTTTTCTGAGACACAATAAAAGCACTCATAAAATTAAAATGTGAATAATTTATAAATAAGAAAAGGAGAATCAAAGCAAAGCTTCTTTTTCCATGCTGGTGTAACCGGTTTCGGCAACTACCACATGATCGATCAATTCGATCCCGAGAAGCTCGCCTGCTTTCTTAAGGCGTTTGGTGACAGCTAGATCGTTGTCAGAAGGCGTACAATCACCTGATGGATGATTGTGAACGATAATGATCTGAGCTGATCTATTACTAACTGCTCGTGTAAATACCTCCCGGGGATGAATCAATGAAGAATTGAGTATTCCAAGACTGACCAACTCAATCAGCTTGATCCGGTTTCGTACATCCAGGTGGAATACCCAGAAGTGTTCCTTGTCTCGATCGACTTCATCCTCCGCGCTCAAAAGCTCTTTAATGATCTCGTAAACTGTCACCGGCGAGAGCACACACCGGTTTGCGTCTTTCAAATGAATAATCATGATTTTGGGAAATATGGTTTCACGGCTATTTCCTGAAGCCGTTCACAACTTGTAATTAGGTCTTCGCACATGTCCTCGAGAGTCTGTGGCTTTTTGGCCATATCTTCTTCGAGTTCACATCGCAGTTTGGTTATTTCTTCAACTATTGATCTCAGTCCGTCCATATGATTCAGAATTAAATTTGTAATTCTCGGCGTAATATTCGTCGAGGTCCTCTTGATATTTAGCAATTTCTTCATCGGTGACTGCTGAAGGAGAGGATAAAACTTCATCAATCGTCTTCATCATTTTTTGGAATTTAGTCATGGTTATCACCTCCTTTCAAACTGGTTTCGAATAACTTGTCACGCTTCTCAATAAATTCCGGTGTCCTCAAGTAAGCTCTAAAACGATTCAGTTCAACCCACTCCGGCTCTTTTCTTTTGTGAGAAAATCTGGCCACAATGAAAATCACTGCCGGAATCATGATCAAGTCAGCCAAAAAAGTCTTGAACATATGTCTTTTGAAAAACAGAAAACTGATAATCAAGAAGAGCAACATATGCAAGCACACAGACGACAACCTATTAGAAGGCAAAGACAATGTAGTGTGGCTTTTCTTTTTATTGACCAACTGTAAGAAGGCAAGGCAGTGATGGGCTTGCAACAAACGGAATGATTTATTGGTTATATTGGCTGTGAGTGAGGCCCGGGTTCATTTGATCACATCGCTTGAGACTGGATAATAAACATATTCGTGCTCGTTAGGTATTCTTTCCTTAACACCCCGACAGAAAAAGATTACAATCAAGCCAGACTGTACGAGGTGCAATGGATGGCATTTGACATTACCATTTCAGCGAGCCGCCGCAGGCGACGAGCTGCAACATTCCACTTTTCCCATATGGCTAAGGTCACGGCACCATTTTTTTCGCAGAAGGCAAGCGGCAGTTTTGCCAATACCCTTACCATTCAATGTGGTACGGTAATGAAAAGAAAAATAATGGATAAAACCGATCCGCCTTTATGGGCAGATCTGAATTTTCAGCAAAAGCTTTTTTCCCAAGCAGCCAAAATTTGGAAAACAGTGTTATCTGATGAAGTTAAAAAGCAATGGAGAAAGGCTGAAATTGTCGCCAGTTTAAAGCCTGTTTGTTTGATCATACCGGCGGCCATGATTGCCGCCGCCTTTGTCAACCCGACGGGCGGAATTATTTTCACGACCAGAGAACTTGCAGTTGCTTTTGGTCTTTTATATCTTAAGAATTCTTATGAATTGAAAGGCTACAATTTATGGATGTCTGTTTATTTGATTATGAAAGGCGAACATTGGGTCAACTATCCTTTGCCACCTCCTGAAACGTGGAATCCTTTTTGAAATTTGGCACTTGTTTTTTTATAAAGACGGGTTTATGCTAGGTTTCAGTATGAACATTAACGATCTTGCCCATTTTATCGACCTAGGTGGAGTTTTTATTCTGGCTATGCTTCTTGTTAATGCCTGGAATTCACGGTTTGAGAAAATGGAGGAGAAGCTTACCCGATTGATCGCCCTTGTTGTTTTATCATTGAAAGGGAAAATTACCGACGATCAGGTTATTAATGCCCTTTCGCCGAAAGAATTAGAAATTGTGAAAAAATTGAAATGATAGAATACCTTTTGCTTTTTCTATCAATATTGGTCGTTTTTACTTTAATTAAAAAGTCGTCCTTTTGATCTCCAATTCCCTTTCATAATTTTTTTATAACCATTCATCTCATCGTCTTGTTGACAGTTGGATTGTTGTGTCGGTGTTGTCTTGGCGTGGCAGGATTTGGATTGAATAGGTTTCGCGGCTGGTTGGCAACAGGTTGATCACTTATATCCCTGAGCTTGGATGTCAAATAGTTCAGCATATAAACCTTTTTTCTTCATTAGTAAATCATGATTGCCTTCTTCAAGTACTTTCCCGTCATCTAAAACCAAAATTCTATCTGCATTACGAACAGTGGAAAAACGATGAGAAATAATAATTACCGTTTTATCTTTTTGCAGTTGTTGTACATGTTGGAATATCTCGTATTCAGCTTTGGCGTCAATCGCGCTTGTTGGCTCGTCAAGAATTAGGATAGGCGCATTTTTGAAAAAAGCCCGGGCAAGGGCTAATTTCTGCCACTGGCCACCGGATAAATCAATTCCATCCTTAAACATTTTTCCGACAATTTGATCATATTTATTTGGTAAATTATTAATATATTCATCAGCCCCTGATTGGTTTATTGCCTCTTTGAGTAATGTTAAATTATCAGTTTGCTTCTGATTGCCGAAAAACACATTTTCTTTGAAAGTAAATTGATATTTAATGAATTCTTGAAATAATGCTCCAACTTCCAAATATAGTTTATCGAGATTGATATTTTTTATATTCAATCCATTAATTAATATTTCGCCTTCAGTTACATCATAAAATCTCAATAAAAGTTTAATCAAGGTTGTCTTACCTGCACCGTTTTCTCCAACAAAAGCTATTTTTTCTCCAGGCTGAATAGTTAGGTTAAATCCTTTGAGAATATTCCTTTTGGTATTTGGATATTTAAAAGATACATTTTTAAACTCAATCACCGGAGGAAGGGGCTTATCAGGTAAAGGACTAGCATCAGCCGGAGAATGAATAATCCTACCTGTATTCATAAATTCAAAATACTTTTCGATATATTTATTTCGCATGTTGATACTTGAATAATGATCAAGTATTCCTTCTGCGCCAAACATTAAATTTTGGGTTTGTTGAAAATATAATGTAAATTGACCAATTCCCAAAGTACCGGCAATCACCGCTTTTAAATTGAATGCCTGGGTTAGCACAAAAGCCGCAAATTGAATTATTCGAGTAAGAACAATTGGGAGCATTCCTGATTCTGAAGCTTTGGTAAATCGAGCGGTATATGCCTTCTGATGAGCTTTAACTTTGTTGTATAGAGCATCGCCAGTTTTATAGATGGCAACTTCCTTTGAGGTTGAAACCTGGGATAAAAGATTTTTAATATA
>JACWAG010000410.1 GCA_014874425.1 Syntrophaceae bacterium
GGATAGGGCTTCTCTCCGGGCTCATTGGGGTTTTTCTATGGCCGTTGAAAGGGATCAAGGATTTGGATTTGAGACCCTCTTTACATTGGTCTGAGCCTTTGGCCGCGGTCACTCTGGACCCGGATGATGGGCCTGTGCTGATAATGTTGGATTACAGAATTGACATTGAAAAGGCGGCGGAATTTACTACCGCACTGTACGAACTCAAACGCGTGCGCCATCGTGACGGAGCAAGACGCTGGGGTCTATACAACGACATCGCCGACCCCGGACGATATGTAGAAACGTTTATTGTTGAGTCGTGGGCCGAACATGCGCGGCAGCACGCCCGTTTCACGATGGGGGACAGGGAGATAGAAGACCGCGTCCGCTCTTTTCACATCGGGCCAGAGCCGCCAATCGTATCGCATTTTATTCACGTGAAATAAAAATGGCCCGTGAAATATTTAAGATATTTTAAGAAGGTGTTAGTTTAGTATGCCGATAATTTTGAGAACATTGACACTGCTTATGCTTTCCAACATTTTTATGACCTTTGCCTGGTATGCCCACCTGAAGAATTTGAACGACAAAAAGTGGTACATAGCCGCTTTGGCAAGTTGGGGCATAGCACTATTCGAATATCTCCTGCAAGTGCCTGCAAACCGTATAGGCTACACTGAGTTGAGTCTTCCACAACTAAAAATAATGCAGGAAGTTATAACATTGACTGTGTTCGCCCCATTCGCAACATTTTACATGGGACAGCCTTTCAAGTTGGACTATCTATGGGCCGCCTTCTGTATGGTAGGCGCAGTGTATTTCATGTTTCGTTCATAACAACTGCGACCGAACATTACCTTAGAGACAGCTTATTCAGATGTGGCGACAATTACACCGGCTAAGATCATTGCGCCGCTAAAGACATGGACCGCTGTGACCGGTTCACCCAAAAATTCTACAGCCTCGAAGCCACTAAGGACTGGCAGAAGGTAATAGATGAATGCAGCACGGGCTGGGCCTATGATAGCGACAGACTCGTTCCAGAAAAGGTATGCTAACAAAGATGGCCCAATTCCCAAGTAAAGTATTGAGGCGATTACCTTCCCGGAAAATTCAATTGCTTTGAATTCGGCAAATTCGTAAGTGAACAATGGAACTAAGAGAATGATACACAGGATAAACAGTGAGAACAGAAAAGGCAGGGGGCTGATTTCGTCCGGTTTGACCCTTACCAATATGGTATAAAAAGCGAACGAAGAAGCCTGAGCCAGCATCCACAGATCACCCTTGGCAAAAGTTAAATGGATTAGTCGTGAGACCTGACCTCCAGTTATGAGCAGTATTACACCGGCAGTGGCGGCAATTAAGCCTATGACTCGACGGATTGTAAGTGTGTCACGCAGGAAGATTCTAGCAAAAACTACTGTAAAAATAGGTGAAAAGATTGCTATTAAAGTTAGATTTAGAGCGTTCGTTGTAGTGGCGGCCACATAAACTGCGGTATTACAAACCGTCAACCCCATGAAGGCCGCCAGAGTAAGATATCCAAGATGCTTACGGATTAGTGGCAATTCTTTATAAAATGGCCGAATCACAAAAGGAACCATTAAAATTACAGCGACCAAAGAGCGTAAAACGGTAGTGCTCACAGGTGGAACTGAATTCGCTATTATCCTGGCGACAATAAAATTTCCGGACCAAATCGCCGTTGCGGCTATAACCAGCAAATAGCCTTTTACGGTATTGTAATTTTTAAAAAACAATTTTCTATTGACTCCTCGGAAAGGGGGCCGGCTTGGCGCCCCCCAGTGGCTCTATCTGATCCATAGCATAGTGATTAACGATGGAGGGGTGGGGAATCAATCCTCGGACAGCACAGTGACCCCTGACAGATATCTTAGAGACCAGGCGCTTGCCATGCTTTTTTTAGCTCCCCGATGTTCACCTTGATGATCGTGACTCCGGTCAAGCCGATTACAACTAATTGCGGGTCAGTCGATGTTTCCCCAATAAGTGTCAGAGGGAACCCGCTCAAAGCTTCTTCGAATAGTTCTTTCTTGGATGGAGTGACGCTAATCAGGAACCGGCAAGGTGTTTCCGAGAACAACACAAAATCGTCACGGCTATTGCCTTCGTACGCCAGATTTGCAAGGCTGACATTCGCCCCAAAACCACCGGAGAACGAGCTTTCCGCCAAAGCCACTCCAAGCCCGCCATCCGACAGATCGTGAATAGAGGCCACAAGTCCTTCGCTAACAGCGCCGAATAAAACCCTGTAAGACCCAATTGACACCTCCGGATTTAATACCTTTGGGACTTCAGCTCCCACGAACCCTTTTGAGGCAAAATACTCCGACGCTCCCAGTTCATCTCTGGTTACGCCCAGCACATAGAGAAGATCGCCCGGAGCCTTGAAATCGGGTGTTACGGCTTTTCGTACATCAGGCACAACCCCAACAGCCGTAAAAAGCACGGTTGGCGGAATGGAAATTTTTGCTCCACCAATGGAATAATCATTCTTCATGCTGTCTTTGCCGGAGATGCAAGGTATATGGTATGCGACGCACAGGTCGTAGAGCGCCCTGTTAGCTCTAACCAACTGGGCGAGCTTGTATTCTCCATCTGGAGTTTTTTCCGATCTGACTGGGTCACACCAGCAAAAATTATCCAGACCCGCCATGTGGTCAGGATTCGCCCCCACCGACACGATGTTTCTAACGGCTTCGTCTATTACTGCGGCCATCATCCAGTATGTATCGATGTCGGAATATCTTGGAGCTATCCCGCAACCTATAGCGATGCCCAGATATCTGTCGAGCATGGGCCTTTGAACAGCGGCATCCCCCGGCCCATCGTTGTTAACTCCTATCAAAGGTTTTACTACCGAACCGGCTTGCACCTCGTGATCGTACTGCCGAATTAATCTCTCTTTTGAGCATATATTCCATCGAGACAGTAAATGGAGTAATTCCCGGCCCAAATCGGTCGGACACATGAAATTAGGCACAGTGTTTCGAGGAATTTCCCATTTCGCTCTAAGTCGCATCTGCGGAACACCGTCATGCAGGAAGCTCAAAGGTAGACAGGCTATGGTGGCGTCATGCCAGTATACTGAAAAATGCCCATCATCAGTGAATTCGCCGAGTTCCGTAGCTTCAACATCCAGCTTCTTCGCCAGCGCCATAAACTCTGTGAGCTTGTCGGGCGGAACGGCTACGGTCATCCTCTCCTGGGCTTCAGACAGCAGTATTTCCCACGGCTGTAATCCGGGATATTTTAATGGCGCCCTATCGAGCAAAATGCGAGCGCCTCCTGACTCAAGGGCCATCTCGCCGATAGAAGACGACAGTCCGCCGGCGCCGTTGTCTGTTATGGAGCTATATAATCCTCGATCTCTCGCCATGAGCAAGAAATCAGTCATTCTTTTTTGAGTTATCGGGTCCCCAATCTGGACCGCAGTAGCAGGAGAACCTTCATGTAACTCTTCTGACGAGAAAGTCGCCCCGTGGATGCCATCTTTGCCAATACGGCCCCCTGTCATGACGATACGGTCTCCGGGGTTGGCCTTTTTTACGTGAGCCGGTTTCCCATTGATGGTCGCAGGCATCAACCCGCCGGTCCCGCAATAAACCAGAGGCTTTCCAAGGTAGCGTTCATCAAAGACTACTGCGCCGTTAACAGTCGGGATACCGCTTTTGTTTCCACCATGTTCCACCCCTTCACGCACACCCTCGAAAACCCGTTTAGGGTGCAGTAAGCGTGGTGGAATTACGCCATTGTAGTCCGGTGGCGCAAAGCAGAAAACATCAGTGTTGAAAATAAGACGGCAGCCCAAACCAGTGCCGAACGGGTCTCGATTGACCCCGACTATGCCGGTCAGCGCCCCGCCATAGGGATCCAGGGCCGAAGGAGAATTATGGGTCTCAACCTTTACGACCAAATTCCAGTCATCGTCAAGTCTGATCACGCCCGCATTGTCTTTGAATACAGAGAGACAGAAATCCCTATCCCCTAGTTTTTGTCGAATGTCTTTCGTCGCACGTTGCACGTACGACTTGAACAGGCTGTCAATCTGGACGACTTTTCCACCTTCTTCGTAATCAATGATCGCATTGAAAATTTTATGTTTACAATGTTCAGACCATGTTTGGGCAAGAACCTCGAGTTCGCAGTCTGTAATTCTGTAGGATAATCCGTGTTTTTCCCTCTGATCTACAAATTTCTGACCATTGAAAAAACGCTGTATAGTCTTCATTTCTTCCAAGTTAAGGGCTAACACTCCCTCCCGGCTGATGCGACACAA
>JACWAG010000411.1 GCA_014874425.1 Syntrophaceae bacterium
AGCATCCCCACCTCGAACAAAAAGTCAGCAATTGCTTTAAGCTCCAAGTCTAAGCTCCTAAAAGTCGGCAATATATAATTGCCGAGTGTTTATCATGATTCATTAAACTAATCAAGGCGATCCGAATAAAATCAAATGAGAATATGTTGATAAACAAATGAAACTAAAATATTTTGACTCAATAAGTTCAGGAATGATCAATGACCAATGAGACCCTTATGAATTCATCTCAACCAATTAAACAATTCTTGGAAATGATTGAAACGCGTTGTGATCTATGCGGCTCCTCAAACGATAAACTCCTATTTGAAAAGGAAGGGTTCCGCCACGTATGTTGCCTGACATGCGGTTTGGTTTATGTTAACCCGAGATTGAAGTTTCACAAGGATTTTCAAACTGTTTCAGGGACAGGTTCAATGGGCGAGGACCACCTTTCACATTCGCAGATACGGCGAATCTGTAAGGAATTGTCAATGCTAGATAATTACAGGAAACTCAACCGGATCCTTGAAATAGGCCCGGGTAAAGGTTGGTTTCTTAGTATTGCCAAACTTGTCGGTTGGGAAACCTGGGCCATGGAAATTAACCTTGACGCGATAGAAAACTTAAAGCGCAAAGGTATCAAAAATATAATCACTTCCGGTTCAGAAACATTGGACACCGGTCACGAGTCATTTGACGTCATTAGGATGTGGGACGTGATCGAACACCTGGAATCGCCGAGAGCGCTCCTTCAGCAGATTTTTAACAATCTGCGTGCTGGTGGTCTGCTTCGGCTATCAACCACGAACTTCAATTCTCTTTCAAGGATGGTAAATGGTCCTGATTGGGTTTACCTGAACGGATCGGACCATATTGTGCTTTTCGAGCCGGTTACGATAGAGAAACTCCTAAAGTTGGTTGGTTTCCGCAGGATTCGCATCTGGACAAGATCATTTAATCTTAGGAGAAAGCTGTATCACCCTGAAAAAGAAATCAAAGTTCGATTTCATCCTCTGAGGCCATTTCGAAAAATAATTGATGAAACAATAAAGTTCACGAATTTGGGGCATCAAATGATCGTTGACGCTGTTAAGGACTCGTGAAAATATATAATATTCGTTATCATTTATATAACTTCGTGATAGAATAAAAATTTTAGCACGGTTCAGTCAGTTGAAAATTGCCCTCTGCTGGGCAAGCGCTCGAATCATTTTCGAGTCGAGTTATTGGATGAGAGCCTTAAAATGACTACCCAAAATGAGTCACAATTTGTGACGCCTGCTCTGCGAGCCGGCATACTCGCTGAGGCGCTTCCATACATTAGAGCCTTTCGTGGAAAACGCATATTGATTAAGTATGGTGGCAGCGCGATGACGAAAGATTCCCTCAAAAGAGATTTTGCCGAGGATGTGGCGCTTCTGAGTTTTATCGGGGTTAAACCAACAATAGTTCATGGCGGTGGCCCCCAAATAGGCGCACTATTGAAAAAACTCGGCAAGGAAAGCCGATTTGTAGAGGGACTCCGAGTTACCGACGAAGAAACAATGGATGTAGTTGAGATGGCGCTTGTCGCCAAGGTTAACAAGGACGTGGTTTCATTGATCAATTCTTATGGTGGACGAGCTGTGGGAATATCTGGCCGTGATGGCCAACTGATTAGGGCCAAAAAAGCCACGCCGGCAAGATTGGCGGGCATTGACGAAGACTTGGGTTTGGTGGGTGAGGTAGAACGAATAAATCCTGATTTGATAGCGGCTCTTGAAGATAGAGGATTTATCCCTGTTGTCGCTCCAGTAGGGGCTGGCCCGCACGAAAAACCTTATAATATAAATGCGGATACTGCGGCCGGGGCCATGGCGGCAGCCCTGAGCGCCGAGAAATTCTTATTGCTCACCGATGTCCCCGGGGTCCTGGACCCTCAAGGCAGCTTAATTTCGAGCCTATCTGAAGAGCAGGTTGAAGAAATGATCAAGACTGAGGCTATTTCCGGTGGAATGATACCTAAAGTCAAATGTTGTTTGTCCGCAATAAGAGGTGGTGTGCCAAAGGCCCATATAATTGACGGTCGGGTTTCCCACGCGCTTCTGTTGGAAATTCTTACAGATGAGGGTATAGGGACCGAAATTGTGCGCGAAAAGGCGCCGGGACTTTAGCTTCCAATGTCAGGTGTTCCCCGGGCTTTCAAATAAAATTGACTGTTGGGCGCATTCGTATCCAATGTTCACCACTGTATTATACGGAGAGTTTCAAGAATCTTCAATTTGAGAGATATAAAATGGCTAAAGAATCTTTCGATTTTATTTCAGCTAATAAGGAATATGTTTTTAACACTTACGGCAGGTCTCCCGTCATGTTGGTCGAAGGCGCCGGATTACGGGTAAAAGACAGTAATGGCAAGGATTATCTAGATTTTATCGGAGGGCTGGCCGCATGCCCTCTTGGGCACGCTCATCCTGCGCTTGTAGAAGCCATATGTAAACAGGCCGGTAAACTGATACACGTGTCCAACATTTTCCACATTGAGCCGCAGATTGAATTGGCGCGACTCCTAGCGGAAAATTCATTCGGTGACAAGGCGTTCTTCTGCAATTCAGGAGCTGAAGCAAATGAAGCGGCCATCAAGTTGGCGCGTAAGTTTTTCAGCGAAAAGGGAGCCGCCGATAGATATCATATCATCACAATGCAAAATTCTTTTCATGGGCGGACACTAGCCACGCTTGCAGCCACGGGCCAGATGAAGTACAGGCAAGGTTTCGAACCAATAATGCCGGGTTTCTCACATGTTCCATTCGGTGATTATCCCACGCTGGAAAAGACGGTAACGGAAACGACCGCTGCGATCATGATAGAGCCGATTCAAGGTGAGGGTGGAGTTCGTATCCCGCCTGCCGACTATTTGCCTAAAGTGCGGAAGCTTTGTGACGATAGAGGTGTATTACTGATCTTTGACGAAGTTCAAACCGGTATGGGCAGGACCGGTAAGTTATTCGCTTACGAAAACTTTGGTATTGAACCGGACATAATGACATTGGCCAAAGGTCTTGCAGGTGGTGTCCCGATTGGCGCTATGGTCGCTACAGAGCGAGTGGCGTCGGCGTTCAAGCCCGGAAACCACGCCTCGACATTTGGTGGAAACCCCCTCTCGTCAGCCGCTGGCGTGGCTGTCTTGAATGAAATTTTGTCCAATGGTTTTCTTGATCGGGTCAGGATCATGGGAGGATATCTAAGATCACAACTTGAAGATGTCGCTGCAAAGCACAATTGTGTTAAAGAAGTCCGGGGACTTGGACTAATGCAAGCTTTAGACTTGAAGATCCCCGGCGCCGACCTCGTGACCATCATGAGAGAAGCCGGCGTTTTGGTGAATTGCACATCCGATACGGTTATCAGGTTCTTGCCACCGCTAATAGTATCAGGCGCTGAGATCGATGAGATGATAATTATTCTGGATGTGTCATTAACCAAGATTACGAGTTAGAACCATGAGAGAAATTCGCCATTTTTTGAGCCTCGCCGACTGTTCTAAAGAACAGATCATCAATTTGGTGCGTCGAGCCGCCGCCATGAAAAGAGGGGAACCAGGAAAATGCCCCGATTTGCCGCTTGAGGGCAAAAGCGTAGGTCTTCTTTTTGATAAGCCCTCCACTAGGACTCGGGTATCATTTGATGTTGGTGTCTATCAGTTAGGGGGACACCCGATATTTCTCAACTCTAGGGACATTCAGCTTGGTAGGGGTGAACCTATTAGAGACACGGCGCGCGTCCTTTCAAGATATCTCGATGCAATTGTAATCAGGACTTTTGGTCAGGAAATAGTTGAGGAATTTGCGCACTGGTCTACGATCCCAGTCATAAATGCGCTCACGGATCGATCACACCCATGTCAGATATTGGGGGATCTGCTTACTTTGCAAGAAACGGGGCTGGACATCTTTACTATGAAGGCCGCTTGGATAGGCGACGGGAACAACATGGCCAATTCCTGGATATATGCGGCCCAGAAACTTGGTTTTCCTTTTGTTCTGGCATGCCCTGAAGGTTATGATCCAGCGGCCAAATTCGATTGTGACAACATCAAGCTGACCCGTGATCCACTCGAAGCGGCCAAAGACGCTAATGCGATATCAACCGACGTGTGGGCTTCCATGGGGCAGGAAAAGGAAGCGTCAATCCGTCGTCAGGATTTTCAGGATTTTCAGGTAAACCACGATGTCCTAAAACACGCAGGGGACCCGGTGTATATCCTCCACTGTCTGCCGGCGCACCGTGGTGAAGAGATTACTGAAGAAATTATGGAATCGGAACATTCTTTAATCTGGAATCAGGCTGAAAACAGGCTTCATGTTCAGAAGGCTCTGCTGGAGGACTTGCTCAGCCTTTGAGTAAAGTGGCTTGGAGCGAACAGTTGGAGGAAAATTGAAACACAAAGGCATAAAAAAAATAGTATTGGCTTATTCGGGTGGCCTTGACACTTCAGTGATTTTGCGGTGGCTTGTTGAAACATATGAATGCCCCGTGGTAGCGTTTGTGGCGGATCTCGGACAGGGCGAAGAACTTGATTGTCTTGATGACAAAGCCGAGGCGTCAGGCGCTGAATCTCTATATGTAGTTGATCTTAAAGAAGACTTTGTCAAAAACTTCGTTTTCCCCATGTTCCGGGCAAACGCAGTCTATGAAGGCTCATACCTTCTTGGGACCTCAATCGCCAGGCCCTGCATAGCCCAAGCCCAAATGAACATTGTAGCCAAGGAAAACGCTGACGCTGTCTGCCATGGAGCTACCGGCAAAGGAAATGACCAGGTACGGTTTGAACTCACTTACTATTCAATCAATCCGGAGATAATAGTTATAGCCCCGTGGCGCACATGGTCATTCAAATCCAGGTCTGAACTGATCGCATACGCGAAAAAGCACAATATCCCTATCACCTCCACTGCTGAAAAACCATACAGTATGGATAGAAACCTGCTCCACCTGAGTTTTGAAGGAGGAATACTTGAAGACCCATGGGCAGAACCTCCTTCAAATATGTTTATCCTTACAGTTGATCCAAGAAAAGCCCCGGACAAGGCGCAAGAAGTCACGCTCACCTTTGAAGCGGGCGATCCGGTCGCAGTAGATGATGTTCGGATGACGCCTGCGAACCTATTGGACCATCTCAACAAACTCGCAGGCATGCACGGTGTAGGACGTGTAGACATGGTCGAAAACCGTTACGTAGGCATGAAAAGCCGCGGTGTTTACGAAACGCCCGGCGGCACAGTCGTACATGTCGCCAGGAGAGCAATTGAATCTATCACTCTGGATCGTGAAATTTCCCGGCTCAAAGATGAATGGGTCCCACGTTATGCTGGCCTCGTTTACAATGGATATTGGTTTTCTCCTGAAAGAAAGATGCTTCAGGCGGCCATAGATACGGCTGCGTCAGTGGTTTCAGGCGACGTGAGACTGAGAATCTACAAGGGCAATGTTACGGTTACCGGCCGAAGATCGGACAACTCTCTTTATGATCAAAGGTTTGCAACCTTTGAAGAGGATGAGGTCTATTCCCAATCAGACGCTGAAGGATTCATACGACTCAACGCTTTGAGACTACGGATCGGTTCCTTAATGGGTAAAACCGGGAAAAGCTAGCATGCCAAGGTATTGATCAGACATGGCCATTGAAAAATCTTCAAAAACCGTAAATAACTCGAGCGGGTCGTCAGGCATTAGAAAGGGCCGGTTTGCAGAGGGCATGGACCCACTTTTTGCAAAATTCAACGCCTCAATCTCGTTTGATCGGCGTCTATTTCGAGAAGACATTGCGGGAAGCGTAGCTCACGTCCGCATGTTGGGGACTCAGGCCATAATACCCGCTGAAGACGCTATTAAAATAGAAGAAGGACTCAAGCAGGTCCTTGATGACTTCGAAAATGGTCGTTTTGAATTCCAGGAAGACCTCGAAGATGTCCATATAAACATAGAAGACGCTCTTAGAAAAAAAATCGGCGATGTCTCAGGCAAGCTTCATACCGCCAGGAGCAGAAATGACCAGGTTGCGCTGGATCTAAGACTGTTCCTCAGGAACCAGTCCGGTTTAATCGAAGCCGCCTTACTCGATTTAGACGCTGCCCTGTTAGAAACCGCGAAGTATAACATTGATGTTATACTCCCGGGTTACACCCATTTGCAAAGGGCCCAGCCAGTAAGACTTTCGCACCATCTAATGGCCTATTTTCAGATGTTCAGACGTGACTGGGAACGCTTTATAGACTCGAAAAAGCGAATCGATGAAATGCCATTGGGCTCAGCCGCTCTTGCCGGAACTACATTTGATATCAATCGTGACCTTGTAGCTGGCTTTCTAAATTTCTCGCGAGTAAGCCGTAATTCGATGGACGCGGTTTCGGACAGAGATTTCGCTGTTGAGTTCACGTTCAATTGTTCTCTTGTGATGACCCATCTGTCGCGACTGTCCGAGGAGTTCATAATCTGGTCATCGGCCGAATTTTCTTTTGTGGATCTACCTGACGAGTTCTGTTCCGGGTCAAGCATTATGCCGCAGAAAAAAAACCCTGACGCCTGTGAATTAATACGGGCCAAGACCGGTCGTGTATATGGAGACTTGATCACACTTCTCACAATCCTCAAAGGACTCCCGTTGACTTATAATAAAGACCTTCAAGAGGATAAGGAGCCTGTTTTTGACGCTGTTGACACTGTATTGAACAGCGTAAAAATAATGACAGGCTTGATAAAAGGAACGAAATTTAGGGCCGAAAGATTGTTAGACGCAGCTTCAGAACCATACCTTGCCGCAACAGATGTAGCGGATGCTTTGGCTAGACAGGGTCTGCCATTCAGGGAAGCGCACGCCCGAGTTGGCGCTATTGTTCGTGGAGAGACTTCTGTAACCGGTTATGTGCCTCCAACGCCTGAAGAAATGGTCGAGTCAAGATGTCAGGAAGGCGCAACAGGGAAACAGAGTGTAATTCGACAGATGGAAGAGGGCGAGAAATTCCTTCTACAAAATGGATACACGCCCCGTGCGGATGGCTAAAAAGGAACGACAAAACAAGATTGAGGAAATTTCTTTTTCCGGCCCTTTTTCTCATGATGTTGAACTGTATCTGTTCTTGTGGATACAAGACTAACCCTAGACCTACAACTGTAAGAGTCCCTGCGCCAACCAAGCTAATCACCGCAAGAGCTTTCCCTAATGATATCAAGCTTAACTGGAACGTACCCGCTTCAAACTCGGACGGTTCCAAATTGACCGATTTGTCTGGTTTCAAAATTTATCGTGGTGCAAGAGGTTTGGATGAAGATTGTGAAAACTGTCAGGACAAGCGTGAATTGTTAGCCAACATCGATTTTCAATCACCATCCAACGCTAAAATTAAAAATGATGAAGTGATTTTTCAGGACAATAATGTTACTCCAGGGAAAGTATATTCCTACGCGGTTGTAGCTTATAACCTGCGCGGTCGGGAAAGTGGAATAGGGAACGCTGTAGAAGTTTATTATGAAACACCACCGCCTGCGCCAACTAATCTCATTGCTCGTCCTGAAGCGGGTCACATAAGACTTGAGTGGAAAGCGCCTACCGACTCTAGAATTGACCGGTATCAGATTTTCCGAGGGACAGAAGAGGACGCAGCCAAGATGAAATCTATTGGCACAGCGGCTTACCGGGAACCTTGGTTTGTAGATAAGGGAGTTGAGAAGAATACGAAGTATTTCTATACGGTGCGGTCGGTGAAATCAAACAGGGGGACTCCTTTTGAATCGAATACTTCGAACGTAGCCGAGGCTGTGGCGCCAAGTATTTACTGGGGTTCGCCTGAAAACGTAAATGTCGCCATGAGTAGCCAGGGCATTAGGGTGTACTGGGAACCGGTCAAAATGGAGAATGAAGAAACACGCTACAATGTTTATCGGTCGGAGTCTGGTCGCGTGTTTCAGAAAATTAATCCTGAACCGACCAGGACTCCATGGCTATTGGACAGCAAGGTCTCCAGGGGTAGAGTTTACAGGTACGCAGTCACGGCGTTCCCAAAAAATCGACCGGAGGATGAGTCCTCCAGGACAGCGTCGGAAGCTTTAAGATATACTTACTGATTCACGGGTAATTAAATGCATTATTTCAGTTACAAGGATAGAGAACTTTTCTGCGAACAGGTTCCAGTAAACCAAATAGTTGAGGAGTTTGGGACCCCTCTTTTTGTTTACAGTAGCGGTACGTTGAAAAGACACTACAGAATATTCGAAGAACCTTTTTCAGGCGCGCCCCACATGATTTGTTTCTCCATGAAGGCATGCTCTAACCTCGCTATCCTTAAAATTTTCTCAAATCTCGGAGGAGGAGTCGACATTGTGTCTGGGGGTGAGCTTTTTAGGGCATTGAAAGCTGGTGTCCCACCATCCAGGATAGTCTACTCCGGGGTGGGTAAAAAGTCTTATGAAATGGATGACGCTCTTAGATCCGATATTCTAATGTTTAACGTGGAGTCGGAAGAAGAGCTACAGCTTCTAAGCCAACGAGCGTTGGCGTTAGGCAAGAGCGCCAGAATCGCTCTGCGTGTAAACCCTGATGTGGACCCGCTGACACATCCATACATCTCAACGGGACTGAAATCCAACAAATTCGGGATCCAGATAGAACAGGCTCTGGAAATATATTTAAAGGCCAGGGACCTTCCCGCCTTGGAGCCAGTTGGCATCGATTGCCACATCGGCAGCCAGTTGACGGAACTTGGGCCTTTCATGGAAGCGGTATCGATACTCAGAAAGCTTTTGAAGAAACTTAGGAACAATGGGATCGACATCAAGTATCTGGATATTGGTGGTGGGCTTGGCATCCCCTACGATCAGGAAACACCTCCCGCGCCCGGAGATTATGGGGCGGCCATACTTGACCTGGTGTCGGATATGGATATTACCTTGATTATGGAGCCGGGACGTGTGCTTGTCGGTAATGCTGGGGTCATGATTACTCGTGTGCTTTACAAGAAAAGTGGATTAGAAAAAAACTTTGTGATTGTGGACGCCGCCATGAACGATCTTATCCGTCCAAGTCTGTACAAGGCTTACCACTCTATAATTAAAGTTAAGAAATCGCTTGATCAGGCGCCTAAATTTGTAGCCGACATAGTCGGACCGATATGCGAGTCCGGTGATTTTCTTGCAAGAGGTCGAGAGATCGAAGAACCATTCCCTGGCGAACTACTTGCGGTTATGAGCGCAGGGGCTTATGGTTTTACCATGTCGTCCAATTATAATTCCAGACCTCGTTGCGCAGAGGTTCTTGTTGATGGTTCTAATTACTACCTTATTAGACAGAGAGAAACCTATGAGGACCTTATCAGAGGTGAAAAGGTCCCGAGTCACATTCTCGAGGGCAAATAAAGGAGCGAGTTATGTTTTCCGGAGCGTTCACAGCAATTGTAACCCCGTTCAAGAATGGTCAGGTTGATGAAAAAGGCCTCAAAAACCTGATACGTTTCGGAATGGACGGTGGAGTCAGTGGTTTTATCCCATGTGGGACCACCGGCGAATCTCCAACACTTTCTCATGACGAACACAATCGTGTTGTAGAACTAACAGTCAAGGAAGTCGCCGGACAAGTCAAGGTTATAGCAGGCACAGGTTCAAACTCTACGGATGAAGCAATAAGCCTAACAAAGCACGCGAAAAAGTTTGGAGCGGACGCTGCGTTACTTGTTTCCCCTTACTATAACAAGCCCACTCAAGAAGGTCTTTACAAGCATTTTGCAGCCGTGGCCGAAGCGGTTGATATTCCCTTGGTGCTTTACAATATTCAGGGAAGAACCGGCGTCAACATTGAAAACTCAACCGTTCAAAGGCTTTCAAGAATTCCCAACATAGTTGGCGTAAAAGAAGCTTCCGGCTCAATTTTGCAGATGAGCGAGGTCATTCGGTTATGTAGTCCCGAGTTTGACGTGCTTTCCGGTGATGATCAGATGACATTCCCACTAATGGCGTTGGGCGGCAAAGGTGTAATCTCCGTTGTTACCAACATTATACCGGATAAGATGTCGGCATTGGTTAAACACATGCTGGCCGGCCAGATCGACAAGGCTAGAACCATACACTTTGAAATTTTTGAGCTTTGCCAAACTATGTTTGTTGAAACCAATCCCATACCAATAAAGGTGGCTTTAGGGCTAATGGGAAAGATTGAGCCGGAATTCAGGTTGCCATTATGCGCCCCCTCTGCGGCTAACCTGGAGAAGATCAGAACAGCTTTAGCTAAACTCAATTTGATATAGTTCAGGAGATACCATGATTAAGGTTGCGGTAAGCGGCGCGGCTGGCCGGATGGGAAGAAGAATAATCGCTTTGTCCCATGAACATCCCAAACTTAAAGTTGTAGCGGCGCTGGATGCTCCGAAAAACCCAAACGTTGGGAAAGACGCCGGTGACATTGCTGGTATAGGCCACATAGGGGTCAAGGTAACCGATGACTACAAAGCGGCTATAGCCCTTTGCGATGTTGTAATAGATTTTTCCTCGCCTGAAGCGACCGTAAGAAATGTAGGAGAAGCCGCCAACAAGGGAAAGGCAATGATTATTGGGACTACGGGTCTTTCGGATCAGCAAAAAATTATCGTTAGTGAAGCCGCTTCCAGTACTCCCTGCATGTTGGCCCCGAACATGAGTCTGGGAGTCAACCTTCTGTTCAACCTGGTCGAGAGGGTTGCTTCCAGTCTAGGGGACAATTATGATGTGGAAATAATAGAGTCACATCACAATCAGAAAAAGGACGCCCCTAGTGGCACGGCGGCTAAGCTTGCCGAAATCGTGGCCGGATCTTTGAAACGGGACCTCGACGAAGTGGGGATTTATGGACGATACGGCATGGTTGGCGCCAGAAATCCAAAAGAAATAGGAATAATGTCCGTCAGAGCGGGAGACATCGTGGGTGAACACACGGTGATGTTTTGCACTAACGGTGAACGGATTGAGCTTACGCATAAAGCCCATAGTCGGGACGCTTTGGCAAAAGGCGCGCTTCAAGCCGCGATCTGGATCATGAACGAGCCAGCGGGCCGTCTTTATGATATGCGAGATGTCCTTGGGTTATAGGCGATGCGAAAATAGGGGAACAAAATGAAGTTAGTGCGATTCCAAACTCAGCAGGGGACCTTTTCCGGAGTTCTTGAAGGCGATGTCATCAAGCCTTGGGGGCTTAATCCCGCTACCCGCAATTGCGCTCTTTCAGACGTGCGGTTATTGGCGCCGTGTATGCCATCAAAGGTTGTCGCTGTTGGGCTTAACTATCGTGATCACGCCGA
>JACWAG010000412.1 GCA_014874425.1 Syntrophaceae bacterium
AGGCACGCTAAAGTGCTGCCACATTCCAGGAAAATCCATAAATTTTAAATCCACCATTACCGCATTGTTCTCTTTGGCGAATTCCAAAACCGCTTTAGGTTCCATTCGTTACTCCTTTTTAGTTCTGTACACTAAACAAACGGTCAAGCATTTGACCGTGTTTATCGGTTGATCTAAAACTCCGAATAGCCATGACGGGCGCGGCCCGCCATAGTGTGAATCCAGTGGCCGCCATGGCTGCTAAACCTGCGCCCAAAAGCAGCGCAAGCGGCAAACCAATATTGGCGCAGATTATTACACACGCGATTTAAAGTCTAACCCTAAAGAGCGTCCTCGTCACGTTCTCCAGTCCTGATCCTAATCACGGTCTCCACCGAGGTCACAAAGATTTTTCCATCGCCAATGCTGCCTGTGCGCGCAGCCGCGATGATTTTCTCAATAACCTGATTTACAAGAGACGTCCTTACTACAACCTCTACTTTGATTTTGGGAAGGAAATCGACCAAATATTCCGCTCCGCGGTATATTTCCTTGTGACCCTTCTGACGCCCAAAACCCTTAACTTCGGTGACCGTCATTCCCTGCACACCGAGGGAATGTAACGCTTCCTTGACATCGTCGAGCTTGAACGGTTTTATAATCGCTTCAACTTTATTCATTTTTCCAGGGTTCCCCTTTCAAACCAATTCCACTACGTGAACTCGTCACGCCCTCGGTTATCCGATTGTTTTACAGATTATATCCGACTTCTCCATGAGCGCTAGTGTCTACGCCAAGCTCCTCCTCATCCTCTGTTACTCGCAAACCCATTACCGCCTTGATAGCATAAAGCAAAACGGCTGTAACTACGGCGCTATACACAAATACGGCAGCGATCCCAATGAGTTGAACAAGGAACTGATGGGAGTCACCGAATAATAAACCATTTCCACCCTGTGGGTTAATAAGCTTTGACGCAAAAATGCCGGTGCAAACAGTTCCCCAGATACCGCCCACACCGTGTATGCCTACGACGTCTAGTGAATCGTCGTAACCCAACTTGTCTTTCGCGAGCACAGCCAGGTAACAAATTATTCCAGCGACCCCTCCTATGATCAGAGCGGCGTCAAGTCCTACATAACCGCATGCGGGCGTAATTGACCCTAGACCAGCTATTGCTCCTGAAGCCAACCCCAATGTAGTGGGTTTGCCTCTTAAAATCCATTCGGCCAATATCCATGTCATCGAGCCTGTGGCCGCAGCCATATGAGTAACGATGAAGGCGTTTCCAGCTACGCCGTCAGCGGCTAGGCGGCTACCAGCGTTAAAGCCGAACCATCCGAACCAAAGCAAACCCACGCCCAGTAAAGTGAGAGTCAGGTTATGAGGAATAAACGCCCTTGTCCCGTATCCTTTTCTTTTGCCGACCACTAGGGCCGCGACCAGCGCTGCGACCCCGCAATTGAGGTGAACCACCAAGCCGCCGGCAAAATCCAGGATCCCCAACTTCGAGAGCCAGCCACCACCCCAGACCCAGTGACAGATCGGGGAGTATACAAAGGTCATCCATAAAACCGTAAAAACTACAAATGGTCCGAATTTCATTCTCTCCGCAAATGCCCCGGAAATTAGGGCAGGGGTGATGATCACAAACATTCCCTGAAATGCGAAGAACACCGAATGAGGAATGGTAAGACCTTCTTTAACTTCTGATCCGACTCCGTGTCCCATAAAGTGAGAGAGATTTCCGACAAATCCTCCGACATCCGGTCCGAACGAGAGGCTGTAACCATATATCAACCAGATTAGAGATCCCAAGCCCATTAGCAAGAAGCTGTGCATCATTGTTGAAAGCACATTTTTGGGTCTGGTCAAACCACCATAAAATATGGCGAGACCAGGCGTCATAAGTAAAACTAGAGCCGCGCTGATCATGACAAAAGCCGTGTCGGCAGCGTTCATAAAGAAATCCTCCTCCCAAAATTTCTCAAGCCTTAAAAGAGGAGGTCTGCCGGCGTGTATTTCGACCCACTTGAAAGGCCCGATTGTTAATTCGGAATGGCAAACCGAATTTACAATTTTGGCATTTAAGCAAGTGGCGTGCCAACACATCAAGCATCAAACGACATACACGTAACACGCTGATATCAAGGAACAATATAAATTAAGCCCAATCTGGACCCATAAAAAATACATAATAACCCTACCAAAAAGTAATAAAGGCCTCTCTTGGATTACAATTATGTAGGTAATTGAGCTTCAATAAAGAGCTGTGAGAGAAAGCTAGTTCATCGGGCGGCTTTCTCTCTGTGCCATTCTAAATGGCGTCTACATCTCGCTCGCCGGTTCTTATCCTCACTACAGTTTCGACAGGGAAAACGAAAATCTTTCCATCGCCGATGGTTCCTGTCCTGGCGGCGGCAATGACCTTTTCTATGACTTGGTCCACTATGGAAGCCTGTACTACCATTTCGATCTTGATCTTGGGAAGAAAGTCCACCAAATATTCAGCTCCTCTATAAATCTCCTTGTGTCCTTTCTGTCTACCGAATCCCTTGACTTCCGTTACTGTCATTCCCTGGACGCCTATGGAATGGAGGGCGTCTTTTACGTCGTCCAGCTTAAATGGCTTTATGATCACTTCAACTTTTTTCATGTATGTCACCTTTCAGTGAGATAGTTAAGCGGATAGAAGTTTTGGACTGCCTAACAGTTTCATTCAATATAGGAGCCGCAACGAAACACAACCTCTAAATATTGTAGGCGGTTTCACCATGCTCGGATGTGTCGCAACCGACAACTTCCTCTTCCTCGGAAACTTTAAGTCCGACTACGGCTTTAACTATGTAAAGAATGATAGTGGTTACCACAAGGGAGTACACTATGGTTGCTACTACCGCCACAAACTGGATCCAAAGCTGGCTGGGATTACCGAAAAATAGGCCGTCATTCCCAGTAGGGTTTATGAGCTTGGAAGCGAACAGCCCTGTGGCGAGTGCGCCCCAGACCCCACCTACACCATGTACGCCTACTACATCCAGGGCGTCGTCATAACCGAGAGAACTCTTGGCGAGTACCGCCAGGTAACAGAGGACACCGGCTACAGCGCCCAGTATTACGGAAGAGACAGGCCCGACAAACCCGGAAGCCGGAGTAATCGCTACCAGACCGGCCACAGCGCCGGAAGCTAAACCGAGTGTAGTAGGTTTACCTTTGATGATCCATTCCGCAAACAACCACGACATAGCCGCCGCTGCAGTCGCCATATGTGTCACCACAAAGGCCATCGCAGCGCCTTCACTGGCTGCCAGCGCACTACCTGCGTTGAAACCGAACCAACCTACCCACAACAAACCGGCCCCGAGTAGCGTCAATGTGAGGTTATGCGGGATCATTGCCGTGTGGCCGTAGCCTTTTCGTTTCCCAATCACAAGGGCGCAAGCCAAGGCCGCCGCCGCCGCATTTATGTGAACTACAGTTCCACCTGCGAAATCAAGCGCTCCCATACCCGATAGCCAGCCGCCAGGACCCCATACCCAGTGGGCTATAGGGCAATATACAAAGGTGATCCACAACAACATGAATAATACGAACGAACTGAATTTCATCCTTTCCGCAAAGGCGCCGGAAATCAAAGCTGGAGTTATTACCGCAAACATACACTGAAAAATCATGAAAGTGGTTCCAGGAATGGTCATCGTCTTGGAGGGGTCCACTAGGTCCGGAAACAGCCCGGCGCCAATATTGTTGAGAAAAAAGTAATGTGAACCGCCCAACCACCCACTGACAGCGTCAGGGGCAAAGGCTAGACTGAATCCATAAAACATCCAGATTATTGATGCCATCGCCATCAGAAAGAAGCTGTGCATCATGGTTGATAGAACGTTCTTCGATCTGGTCATACCACCGTAGAACATCGCCAAACCGGGTGTCATAAGTAAAACCAGCGCTGAAGACGCCAGAACCCACGCATTGTCCGCTTGATTCATCTTTCAACTATCTCCGTTATCTGTCGTTCCGTCTAAAGCCTACGCTTCTGTCATCACTGTCGAGCGCTCAAAACTAAGTTGATTTGCATTTAAGCAAGCGTGGCGCCAAAGTCGCAAGATTTACGATGTAAATAGTTAATCTGCTGTAATTGTTGCTTTAAGGATAACGTCAATAGTGAACCTGTCAATTATAAAGTG
The DNA here is from genome assembly GCA_014874425.1 of Syntrophaceae bacterium. GTDB lineage: Bacteria > Desulfobacterota > Desulfomonilia > Desulfomonilales > Desulfomonilaceae > CAJBEZ01. Next base: position 4,167 of record JACWAG010000412.1, read on the forward strand.
TAGCAGAACTACAAAAAGGTATGTTTTGCTTTTGTCTCTGTTACATTGTGGTACGAAACCGCTTCGCATCTATTCCATGTTTCATAACCCGTAGACCCATAATTCGCTCCGTTAACCCCAATGCCCGCGCCGCCCTTGCTTTGTTGCCCCTGGCCGCTTTTAGTGCGTCCACAATCAAGTCTCGCTCTACTGTATTGAGAGTGGAGTCCAGGGTACCCGAGTGGGCCGTGCCGCTGGCTTCGGCTGTCTGTAACGTTGGCGGAAGGTTGTGAGAATGAATGACCTGGTCAGAACTAAGAAGGACTGCCCGTTCGATACAATTCTCCAGCTCCCTAACATTTCCTGGCCAATGATAACTCATCAGCATGTCAATCGCGGGGGTAGCAATCCTAAGGACCGGTTTATCATTGGCCCTGCTGTACTTTTCAATGAAATAGTCAACGAGTAGAGATATGTCAGTCTTTCTTTCCCTAAGAGGCGGGATGTGTATTGGAAAAACATTTAGTCTATAATAAAGGTCATGCCTGAACACGCCTTCAGTGATGAGACGCTCAAGGTCCCTGTTCGTCGCTGTTATAATTCTAACATTGGTCTTTTGAGTCGCAGAGCCTCCTACACGCTCAAATTCCTTCTCCTGCAATACTCTAAGCAGTTTGATCTGAGTAGTCGGTGACAAGTCCCCAATCTCATCAAGAAAGATCGTTCCACCATGAGCTAGCTCGAAACGGCCTTTCCGTGTAGCTATAGCGCCGGTAAACGCTCCACGTTCGTGACCGAACAACTCACTTTCAACAACACTCTCGGGAAGCGCCCCACAATTGACCTTCACAAAAGGTTTGTCCGCTCGTGGACTGTTATAGTGGATGGCATGAGCAACCAGTTCCTTGCCTGTCCCACTTTCGCCCCTGACCAAAACGGTAGCCTCGCTGGGCGAAACTTGCGATATTAAATCGTAAACAGCGCGCATTACCTTTGAGTTGCCTACAATATTGGAAGGCCTGAACCTTTCCCGTAACTCGCTCTGCAAGCGTGTGTTCTCTTCCATGAGACGCTGCCGCTCCTCTTGGGCTTCCTGTCTTAAACGAACAGCCTGCGCGATCATCGAGGCGATGATGGCAAGTAACCGGACGTCCTCCTGAAAAGAAACTCCCTCTTCAAAAACCCGGTCAGCGCTCAACGCTCCGATGACCTCATTCCCAATCTTGATGGGCACACAAATAAAAGAAACGTCATTTTTCTTCAAACGCTTGCGCGCCCCAGTTCTATCCAGAAAAAGAGGTTCATCGGATATGTGCGGCACAATCGCCGGTCTACCAGTTTTAACCACCTGGCCGGTTATTCCTTCCCCAGGCCTGTATTTGCCTCGTTCCTTCTGAACTTCCGACAGCCCATGCGCGGTCTCAATCATGATTTCACCGGACTGTCGGTTCAACAGGGTTATGGTCCCCCGCATCATCCCCATCCGCCTGGCTATAGCCTCCAAAACTGGACCAACTACATCTCCCAATTCTATGCTCTGATCCAAGATTTGGCTTATTTCAAAAAGCAAAAGGAGTTCCTGGACTTCTCTTTTTACAATAGGAGCCTTACGCCTGACTTCCATACAAATGATCCTTATCTAAATTACAGAGTTCAAACCTACAAAATTGTAGGTTGAATAACTCAATTTGTCAAAATTGTTCTGAATATTTTTTTCGCAACTCTGACTTTGGCGCCGCATGGTTGAATTATTGAAAAAAAAGGTCGACTATCTAATTAGGCGGGTTTAATTGGAACAATATGAGAATATTCGCGCAACAGTGAAACCAATTGCCAGAAAAGTATAATGATGATATAATGTTATAAATGTAACTCAATTACCTCTAACTTGACAACCTTATTTATCCCCTGTTTTCTGATCAAATATGAAAATAGGCTAAGTGTTATCTCGTAACATTTGAGAGAGCGGCTGATTATGTTCAGGAAAAACAGTCGTATAATGCGTCGAACCAGACCAAGGTCCCTGACGAGTCCGTCGGGTGTGTCCTTTATATATCCAGTGGTGTTCTTTTTTACCGTCCTTTTGTTCACTTCAATGCTCGTGGGCATTGGTCCAGTATTGGCGTCCGATCCGGAACAGGCTGCTCAACATTGCTTCCTGTTGGGGAAAAGTGCGCTGGACGAGGGCAATGCGGCCAAAGCCGAGGAGTCCTGGAAACCCATTTTAGGCGACAGTCTCTACGGCCCGGTTTCATATCTGCTGTTGGCTAGGGGATACGCTCGTGAGAGGTCTTTTTCAAAGAGTGAGTCCCTGATTCGGGATTTCTTGAAATTGTATCCGAGTAGTCCGTACCGTGAAGCCTCGCTTGAGGACTTGACCGACTACGTCTATCTCCAGAGGAAACCTGAAGCGACAAAGTTGCTGCTGGAGTCTATCCCCAATGCTTCTGAATCTCGGAAACAGAACATTCTCCTGCGTTTGGGAGATATGGAAACTCGATCAGGCGACTTCAACAAGGCGCTGGTTTTCTATCGTAAACTTTATCTGAACTACCCTGCCGGCGCCGAAGGCCTGCAAGCTCGAGAGCGTATCAGCCGACTGGTATTTAACGGAAAGATACGGAAGCCGGAATTCACAGAAACTGAATTGTTGTCCCGAGCCTCTAAATTGTCCTCAGCCGGGCGTCACGATATGGCCTCTAATGTTTACCGGGGTCTTTTGAACAAAAAACCAACGGACTACTTGCTTGCGCTTAAATACGCCCGTTCCTTGTACAAGGATCGCAAGAACAATGAAGCGATCAAATCCCTTTCGGAACTCCTTACCAAACCAATCTCCGCAGAGACACGTGTAGAGGCCATTTACATTATGAGCCTCGTTTACTGGCGAATCGACAAGGACCCGGAGTTCGAATCTTGCTGCGCCAAAATTCTGGAAAAGGGCGCTTCTAACTTTAAGACCAGGGCGCTCGTAAACTTGGCGGCGTTCAATTACGAGAAAGGTCACCTGTCGCGCGCGGATACTTACTATAATCGACTTCTCTCAGAGTCGTCGGACCCCTCTATCAAAGGCAAGATAAAGTGGCGAGTGGCATGGATAAAATACCGATCACGTCAGTACAACGAAGCCGCTGTTAATTTCAGGGAAATCAGGGAATTCTCAAAGGACCCCCAGATGGCCAGGGCGTCCAAATATTGGGAGGCTAGGGCTACTACATTAGCCGGTAAATTTGAAAAGGCCCTCCCTCTTTATAGGGACTTGGCTGAAAACTATCGGTACGATTATTATGGTTCCAGGGCTCAAAAAATCCTTATTTCAGCAAAACAGCCAGTAACCCGGAATGTTCAAGCGCAAAGAAAACCCTTTCCCGATCTGCGCATAACACCTGCGCTTCGATCAAACGCTCTTGTTTTGAACGCCCTAAAACTGATCAGAATGGACTTGCCGGAATTTGCCCTACTTAATCTTCAGGCCCTTTCGAAAAATATCCGTTCCACTTATCCGATTATTTTTCTAATGGCAAAAGCGGCCCAGCAGTCGGGCTACTACGGGTTGGCTCATGAGATAGTAGTATCGGGGTTTTCTGGTTTTGTTGACAATCCTCCTGATGACGCGCCCAGGGAATTTGTTGAACTGGCTTATCCTCGCGTGCATATGGCTGAAACCTCGGAACACGCTACTAGAGGCGGCGTTGATCCATTCCTTGTATGGGCGGTTGTTCGCCAGGAAAGCAGATATGACGCGTACGCTGTATCGCCCGCTGGCGCCCTCGGCCTGATGCAGGTTACCCCGAGGACCGCATCAGCCGTCACAAAGAGGACTGCAAGTCCCAATACTCAAGTAGTCCAGGAACTGCTGGACCCCAAAAAGAACCTTTCGGTGGGTATTCAAGTCCTGGCTGATAACCTTCGCCAGTTCAAGGGAAATGTAGTGCCGGCCATAGCAGCCTACAACGCGGACATCAACAAGGTCCGACAATGGATCGTCAGAAACGGTCGCATGAAACAGGACGAATTTATAGAAAACATTCCTTATTCCGAGACACGTCTTTACGTTAAAAAAGTGTTGACCAATCTTGCGGCCTATTCAAAAATATACGCTCGAAAAGACCTTGCTGGATACTGGTAAAGGCCGATTGCCCTTGCAGGTTTCTTTGAGATGGAAGCACAAGGAAGTCAAAACCATTGAATCAAAATGATCCCCCCTACTTTGACGTCACGCCACACCTGAGGCTTTTCATCGACAAAGATGGCAGGTGGTATCAAAATGGAGCTGAAATCATCCATCCGGGTATCCGGCGACAATTCCTGGAAGCCCTCGAAATAAGCCCCATCGGTGGTTACCGTATCCGTCTTGATCGAGAGGTCTGTCAAGTTGAAGTTGAGGACGCCCCATATGTAGTCGTGGGAATCGTTGATAATGGAGATGGAAACCTCAGCCTTGAACTAAAAGACGGCGCCAAGGAAGTCTTCGATCCTGAGACGTTTTGGATCAACGATCAGAACATTCCTTATTCAATGGTTAGGAATGGCGAATTTCCAGCCCGTTTTAGCCGTCCAGCCTACTATGAACTTGCGCAAAGGATCGTATCCGACGAGGGAAACCAGTCCTTTTTACTGGTCCTAAATGGCAAATCGTGGCCTGTCAGAATAGAAACTACTCCTTGATCCGCCAGCCTTGAGCCGGTTTCGGTCATGAAGAAGTTGGCTGACTTGCCGGTTCATGACGAACTCTTTGTAAATTTTAAGATTAGCCGGTTTGAGACCGGTCGATTGGCGGAGTCTCAACTATCAATGTTACAGGACCGTCATTTGTGAGTTCCACCTGCATCATGGCGCCGAAAACCCCATGCTGGACTGGTATCCCTGTTCTTCTGAGTTTTGTTATGAAGTCCCGGTAATGTCCTTCAGCCGTTTGGGCCGTGGCCGCGAGCGAATAGGAAGGTCTTTTCCCCTTTCGACAATCCCCATACAAAGTGAATTGCGATACAACAAGTATCTCGCCGTTGATCTGTGAAATATCGAGATTCATTTTACCGGATGGGTCTGAGAATATTCTTAGACCGGCAACTTTGTCGGCCAACCAATTAACTCCGGCCTGGGTGTCGTCTTTCGCCGCTCCCAGAAGAATCAACATGCCTTGCCCTATGTTCGCTACGGGTTTGCCATTGACGACGACGCGGGAGCGAATGACTCTCTGGACCACGGCTTTCATGAGGACCCTGTGTTCATATATAGATCCCACAAAAGAATAAACGCTGGAACGAAGTCATCACAGTCGTTTTTCATAAGTTCAGACAACTCTCTGGGACTAATGAATTTGCCATCATAAATTTCCTTGGGATCGGGTACCGGGGCGGCATCAGAATGGGCCTCGAATAGGACAACGTTCTCATTGTCCGTTTCAGGGCAGGCCTCAACCTTCAGTATTACAGCGAGACCTGCCATGATACCCAATTCCTCCTGAAGTTCGCGTCTAGCGGCCTCGTTGTAGGTCTCACCGCTATCTACATGGCCTGCCGCAGACGAATCCAGTTTCAAGGGATAACGGTCTTTCCACTTGGACCGTCTCTGAATATATATTGCGCCCATTGAGTTGAACAAGAAAACATGGACCGCCCGATGGATCAAGCCTTTTTCATGAATTTCGCCGCGAGTGGCCTGACCGACTACTTTGTCGTCCATACCTACGACATCCAGTATTTCACTCGCCTGGAGATTGTTTTCCGTCAATGAACGGCCTCTGTCCTTTATATCTAGAATTTAAAATCGACCCGGATCTTAAATATTCTTTTCGCAGGGAATTCAGAAAGCTCGATGCCGGTTTTTGCGGACATTTCATTGATAATCCGCATTTTTTCCTCTTCCGATTGAGCTATCAAAGTGAACCAGACGTTAAAATCATGTTTCCTGAGATAATTATGGGTTACTCCAGGGAATGAATTCACGACAGCGACGAAATCATCCAACTGCTCCACCGGAACTCGGGCTGTGACCAAAGTGCTTACGAACCCCAATTTTCTTGAATTTATCGAGGCCCCTATACGTCGAATTATGCCTGCTTCTCTCAATTTTGCGATCCTGGCGAGCGCTTCCTCCTCCGATATCCCGATTCTTGCCCCAAGCGCCCTATATGGATGCGATTGGACAGGGAAGTCGGACTGGACCTCATTCAATAACGCCCGATCAGTCTCGTCAATCTGCGTGTGAAGATTTTCTTTGGACATGCTCGCCTTGAACCCAACCGGAAAGAATTAGTGTCATCAAGAATCATAGAAATAAGGGACAATCATTTCAAGCCTGACTGAGAAAATGGATGTGCTGTTTAGGGTCATCAACAACCGCTGAACAGCCTTTAAGCGCAGTATATGACGGGTTTGCCGCCACAACAACCCTGAATCCAGTCATCCTTACTATAAGCTCCGGTAACCCATGGAGTAGGGACAACCCACCTGAAAGCACAATAGGGAAATTTTCCATGTCCGACAAAAGCGCAGGTGAGCAATTGTCAAGAGCCTCCTGAATCAAATCGACTATCGAATTTATTGGTGTCTCAACTGCCCGGGAAATTTCGGATGGTCCCATCTCAATACTCTTTAGACCGCCTTTCCCAGCTTCTCTACCGGTAACTCGCATAGTTTCGTGGGGAGTCAACGAACTCTCAGCATAGGCCAATTTTTCTTTGATTTTCTCAGCCATTTCCATAGTGACCTGAATGTTGTAACGATGAAGAAGATATTCATAGATGGCGTAATCGATGGTTTCTCCGCCGACGCGCGCCGCGTCTGAATAAATAATGTGTCCCAGACCTACTATCCCGACCTCACAAACGCCACCACCAAGGATTGCTAGCATCCGAGCCCGGGGAGAGTCGATTTTATAGCCCACCCCAATCGCTGCTGCTATTAGGGTAGGAGCAAGATAAACTTTGCCGGCCCCTGATTTCGTAGCGGCTTCGATGATGGCCCTCCTTTCAAGCCTCGTCCCACAACTAGGAGATGTGACAGCCATTCTATAGCACCTAGGGGAATTCCCTTTTCGGGCGCTATCCAGTAAATGACGAAGCATTAAAGCGGCGTGTCCAGCGTCTGAAATTACTCCGGCGCATAAAGGCTTGTGAAGAGCTACGTAATCAGGAGACCGTCCAATTAGGTTCCTTGCCTTAAAACCCGCAGCGAGAGGCCTGCCGTCTACCGAGTTGGTGGCGAGAACAGAAGGCTCATCCACGAACATTCCCCGACCACGCATGTACATTCTGGTATTGGTTGTCCCAAGATCAACGGCCAACTCGACTCCGACGCGGTCTCGGAAAGCCACAATAGCCCTGCCAAGTTTGTCGATATGGCCATTGAGCTTTTCGGACCATCGCTGAAATCTAGGTTGGCTGTTAATTGTCCCCAGGATGTAAAACTCCACGACGCGCTATCTGAATTTGAATGCGAAAGGCCTTGCGCCAATTTTCCCATTCCGTGCGAGAGCGCAATAGTATTGCTAAAAGCGACGCGAGTCGAGTAATAATAAGTCTGGAACTCAATATTATTCTATAATAAATTGACACAGCTTCAGAAAGTCTGTTTTAGGGGAACCTGCAAGGCCTAGAAACCATGATCCCTATACCGCTGCAATTAATAGTGGCAATGTCGCTGGACGCATTAATCGGCGATCCGAGATGGTGGCCTCATCCAGTCCGTTTTATAGGCGAGTTTGCTCTGAGTCTTGAAGGAAAAATGAGGGCGCTTTTCAAGAACGAACTCATCGCCGGCGCATTTACAGCATTTACAGTTATTGGGGCTACATGGGGAGTGACCTTCTGTCTCGTTGGGATTGGGCGCATTTTTCACCCGTTACTTGGGGATGCGATCTCAATTTTCATAATGTACACGGGGATAGCGGCACACGATCTGGCCAAGCATGCTCGATCCGTCCAGGGAGCGCTGGATGAGCAAGACATAGAATTGGCGAGGAAAAGGGTGGGCATGATTTGCGGACGGGACACGGGCACTCTAGACGGGCAAGCCGTTGTAATGGCAACCATTGAAAGCGTGGCTGAAAACTCTGTTGACGGGGTTACGGCCCCTTTATTCTACGGGTTGCTCGCTGGTCCTGTCGGGGTCATGGTCTACAAGGCAATCAGCACGCTGGACTCTACTTTTGGCTACAAAAACGAGCGCTACTTTCACTTCGGTTGGGCCTCAGCCAGGTTGGACGACGTCGCCGCGTTTTTCCCGAGCCGGCTTACATCCCTTTTGGTTCCCGTTGCAGCATGGATAACGGGTATGCGTGGTCATGACTCTTTTCGGGTCCTTAAAAGAGACCGATTGAAACACGCGAGCCCGAATTCCGGTCACTCTGAGGCTGCTTTCGCCGGGGCTCTGGGGTTAAGGCTGGGCGGTCCGAGCTACTATGGAGGGGTCCTTCATGAAAAGCCGTTCATTGGTGACCCCATCATTGAACCAGATCCGAAGTTTATTGGAAAAAGCGTTAAACTCATGAACATTACAACGGTAATCTCCTTTGTCGCCTTCACCGTCTTGTTTTTTTTGTTGAAACATATTTAGGGGCCTATTTTGATGTTTATTTCGCACCGCATGGCCTGAAGTAGGCCATGGCTTTTTACCAGAGACTCTTATGCCCATTGTCCCGCAAATCAATATCGTAGGCTGTGGCCCAGGATCACCGGACTACCTTACACAGGAAGCAATTTCTGTCGTAAAGGAATCTTCCATCATTGTGGGCTATGACAGGTTAATGGAATTGTTTCCATGGTATGAGGGCGTGCGACTCTCTCTTGGACCAGACCTCCAGGCAGGTTTGCGCAAGATTGAATCATTGCGCTCCGCAGGACCTGTAACGGTTCTCGTAAGCGGCGATCCAGGTTTCTTTAGTCTTGCGAAACTTGTCCTAAGACAGTTTGGAAGAGAAAATTGCAGGATTGTGCCGGGTATCAGTTCGGTCCATGTGGCTTTTTCAAGGATCTGTCTTGATTGGGCTGACGCAAAAATCATTAGCGCTCATGTGTCGGACCCGGATCAGGCGATCGACCAGTCTGTGGCTAAAGAATCCAAGATTGCGGTATTGCTCGGACGCTCGGACTCCATGAAATGGGTAATCTCATTCTTGAAGCGGTTTCCGGCCAAACGGCGCATATTTGTGTGTGAAGACCTCACATTGTGCGACGAAAGGGTTAGGGAAGTCGAGCAAACACAACTTCAGGACCTTCGTGTTAGTTCCAGGACCGTAGTTTTGTTGATTTGTCAGGGACTTCTCGAATGACCGGCTGCCCTTCACGCCGGTTGGATTTATTCTCCGACGCCCGTATCGTCGAGAATTCAGGATACCGGATATGATATTGCTCCTCGGTGGGACCTCGGATTCAATTGAAGTGGCAAGG
>JACWAG010000413.1 GCA_014874425.1 Syntrophaceae bacterium
CTCTTGTGCAGTTGTACGGCATCGGATATTACAGCCATCGCGAAGAGGCGTTCTTGAACAGCGGGCAGCCTCGGCTGTTTCTCGGGACCGATCGCGTGGTCGATAATCCGAAGGTAGTATTCGAGCGTCTCGCGGTCGAAACCGGCGCCGACGTTTTCTTCCCTCGATCAGACGCCGAACTTCAAAACGCCGTTGAGAGAATCTCTCAAGACCTGCGCACGCAGGACACGCTTGGATACTATCCCACCAACTCTTCGCCCGACGAACATTATCGACGCATCAAAGTGAAGCTCCGCACCCACGGCCTCAAAGTTCGCGCCCGCCAAGGCTACATTCTTCCTCGCACAGTGACCGAATCCCACTCCCCGTGACGGCAGAGCATGCTTCACGCAGGGATCCTCGCAGAGGATCGCAGGACTAGCGCAGACGCTGCGCTCTACGCAGGGTCTGCGGCATTTGCCGACATCATGCATTTCGCGCCTGCCCATCCCCCGCGACGCATTCTGACCGACTTGTCTCAACATTTCCTGAAGCGTATACTTTGTCCGAGTGCCGGTCCTGTAAAGAGGCTTTAACGTTTTCCCCGCGGAACGGATGGCTCTATGGTTCGCGCTGTTCCCAAGCTCGCACATCCTCCATTGCCAGAGAAGCATTCATTCATGATTCCAATGGGAACGCCGCAGGCGAGCAGGATTCAGTCGAGACTTCTGGATCGTTTTCATGGAGTCCTGTGCTCTCGCCACAACAATCGAAGAGGGAGGCGAAAATGAAAACCAATACGTTCATGCCCTTCTTTCTGTTGCTCACGGTTTCCGGCGTGTCAACACTCATTGCAGCCATGCCATCACCCACCACAACTTCTATGGGCATAGAACTCTTTACCGGCAGTCCTCTCAGCAAGGCGTATCAACATCTTAACGAAGTCATGGACAAGTACCATTTATCCTTCGATGTTTATACTGATGTCGGTGCAGGAGGCAATCATTTTGTCCATCTGGCAAAGATGGGATCGGACGTTACAATCAACGGTTCCTTCACGGAAACCGTGCACTCGGGAGCGACGGCCCTCACAAACACCTTTTCACCGAGTAGCCCTAATTCCTGGGGCGGATGGTACTTTCAGAATGGTGTTTTGCTAGCCGACGATGTACAACTACGGGACAACTGGGGAATCTATCCCAATGCTGGGTATAATCTAAGCGGGGCGACCAAACTGACTTTCTGGGCTCGTGGTGCGCACGGGGGAGAGCGGGTAGAGTTTTTCGCGTTCGGCGTCGGCAGAGATCCCGAGACAGGCATATCCATCGCTCCTTATCCGGACGCTGAGGTCAAGGTAACGCTATGCGGCCGCTTAGCATCCCCGTGTTATATTGCCTTAGATAGTACTTGGCGATTATACTCGATTACATTAACCGGTCTTAACCTCAGCTATGTGATCGGCGGCTTTGGGTGGGTAACGAACGCTCCGGAGAACAATGGCCACGGTATAACCTTTTACCTGGATGACATCCGCTATGACAAGCCCCACCTCAACGACCTTAGGCTTTTGGGAAGCTATGAGACGATTCGATCTGCCCAGGATTTTGACACAATACTCAGAAATGTGGCTTTCACCTACGACAATGCTTTGGCCTTGATCGCGTATACTGCTGCCGGAGATTGGGATCGAGCGAAACTATTGGCGGACGCCTTTGTCTACGTTCAGGGAAACGACCGATACTACACCGACGGACGGCTGAGGAATGCATACCAATCGGGTGACCTCGTCCTCGCACCAGGCTGGACACCGCACAATCGCGTCGGCACAGCCAGAATGCCAGGTTGGTGGAATGAGACGGAGCAGAAATGGTATGAGGACCAAGGATTCGTCGGCTCGGATACGGGGAATCTAGCCTGGGCAATGATCGCCTTGTTGAACTACTACGAAAAGCATGGGGGCCAAGAGTATCTGGCCACAACTATCACCTTGGGAAATTGGATTGTGACTCATACTCTCGATACCCGTGGGGCCGGAGGCTACACAGGGGGCTATATCAAATGGGAACCCGATCCGGAGAAGGTGCTCTGGAAGTCTACGGAACACAATCTGGACCTCTATGTGGCCTTTGAACGCCTGTACCATATTACTAGCGACCCCATATGGCTAGAGCGCGCCAATCATGCCCGGGACTTTGTTGAGGCCATGTGGAGCGAGGGACAAGGCTTTTACTGGACAGGGACACTTACAGACGGAGTGACGCTAAACCGACAGACTATTCCTTTGGATGCCCAGAGCTGGGCCATTTTAGCCTTCGGGCCTGACGAGCGAACACGGCGAGCCATCGCCTACGCGGAAATCCATCACCACGCCACCTGGGGTAACTATGAAGGGTTTGACTTTAATGACGACCGAGACATGCCTTGGTTTGAGGGGACGGGACAGATGGTACTCGCCTACTTGACGCTAGGAGAGAGGAGCAAGGTCCAACTCTACTTGAACGAGTTGCGCGATGTACAGGCGACTGCCCCCAATGGAAATGGCAAGGGGATCGTGGCGGCCCCGGCGGACGGATTAACTACCGGGTTTGAATGGCAATACTTCAACCGGCTGCATGTGGGTGCTACCGCCTGGTACGTGTTTGCCGAACAATGGTGCAATCCATACTGGAAAACAGGTGATCCGCCTTTCGATCTGCACCCTCCTCCGGTACTCAAGAGGAGATAGCTGCCATTGCGTCCTAATCGCGAGCACAGCGGAGGCGATGTCTATATGGACTGTTACTAGTTGTGCCTCCTGCCGCCAATCCAGACTTATGCGCTTCTTACGACATGGGCTTTTCAACCACCTGAATCAAGGGAGGTATTCGTTCTACATGCGCTGCACCTGACAGCCGCTGCCGAGTGGGAGCGCAGTCGTGCGTGCGCGCA
>JACWAG010000414.1 GCA_014874425.1 Syntrophaceae bacterium
CCTAAAGGTCTAGTCGATCAGGTCCTAGGCATATTCCCTGGTAGAAAAGCTGTCAAGAGATGGCCACAAAACTTATGGTAATTCAATATATAGCACAATCAATTTGAATTTATTTATAAACATGTAATGATATGTTTCAATATCAATTTTAATTAATATAATCAAATCTGTCTATTGATTACACCAAGTAAAAATCAGAGAACTATTGACACGGGGATTGGCCGCGCATATAATCTCGCTCCCATTGGACTACCCTGTCTCAACGTCTCAGGGCAAGTCGCTTTGAGGGTCTGGCGATGAGTAGTTCCGGCACGGCCCACTACGTAAAGCTGAATACGAAAGCCTGTTCAAATTGCTGTTTTGTTTATCGGATAACAGGGCCTTTTGAAGCACGAAGGATAATTGCTTACGATACTCCGAATGATTATCACATAAATCGGAACCTGAACGAAAAGGAGTAAACCACGATGTGGATGACTCGTGAAGAAATAGCAACCCACCTGGGTATTGTTCCAAATAGTGTTAGAGGCAAGGTCCAGAAAGGTCAAATTGTAAGAAAGATAGAAGATGGCAAGAATTTTTATCAGGTTTTGGACCCTGCGTTAAAGAAAGGAACAGCGGGAAGAAAGAGACAAAAGCCACTGCCGCCTCCCAAGCCTCCCATCGTCGTGGAACGGCCTCCTGAGCCGGAAAAGCCAAGGGAACCGGATAAGAGCAGGACTTTTAATCCAAAGCAAGTCCTCCTGGACATGATGGCGTCGATACGCGTCGGACGAAACATTGACGCCATAGAAAAAGGAGATGAGATTGATCTGGCTACCGGAGAAATTTCACGTGAACTCGACGCAAAAATTTCCATGCGCCAACACAGACAATTAAAGGAAATTGAGGACGCTCTTGAAAGGGTACGGCTTGGAGAATACGGCTTATGCGAAGACTGCGGTGAGCCAATTCCCGAACAGCGCTTGCGACTCTTCCCCGCTGCCAGACTTTGTGTTCGATGTCAGGAAGAAATGGATCAATTTGAGAAAATTAGAGAGAGCCAGGGTCTCAGGACGGGGATTTGGCGGGAAGAAACTACAGACGGCACATTTAGCAAAAGTTTTGAGGACTGACATGATTTGTGTTTGCCCCTGCACTCCATTTCCGGGTGTGTAGGGGCGACAACTATGCCGCAGAAAGACCGGCCTTGACAGGTTGGTGATACCGTGCGCATTACGCTTGAAATAGACTACCAGGACCGTTCCAAAAACACTCGAATCATGGAACTCCTGGCTTTCGAGGATTTCACGCCGGCGGGACTTACTCCCATAAACACTGAACTCAAGACAGAGGGACTGGAAGGGGAAACCTTAGCTGGTGATTCGGAAACTCTTGATCGACTCTTAGAGTTTTACCCATCGTACCTGGAAATTCGCGATGGCGGGATCAGTGTTTTCAAGAACACCATTTATGGAGGGTTGTACAAATTTTTCTATCTTGCGAGGGCAGTCACGGATGGAACGTTCTGGATGCTGGGATCGAGCATCTCGGCTATGTACGATCCCGATGTCAATGCATCGATCCCCGGCGAAAAGGTAAAGATCTTTGAATTTAACCGATAAACTGCGGCTAATCAGCTCCGAGATAAGTTAGAACGAGCGCCATGGCCGTGGCTGACACAGCGAAGCAGACAGCGATCGCCACTCCTAGGAGTCCGATCATCAGATTGACTCGGTTCACCTGAAAATACCTCGCGTTACATGGATTTTTTGACTTGATTTATTATATCATAGTAGAAGTGGATAAGGCTAGAAAAATCTGTTTAAGATGTTTTGAGGTACATAACTTGTTATATTGCTTTAACTAGTATGAAAATCCTGATTCAAAATGAATAAAGCTGATACCAAGACCAGCTTTATTCAGCAGACCTTATTTGACAATATTAAGAATTTGTTTGAAGCTATCCCCATGGGCTACTTTCAACATTTCAAAAAGAGCCATTTCTACGCTTGTAATGGTGGCTCCTGCCTGTTTTGCCCTCTCCAGACCAACGGCCCTGTTTTCCTTGGTCCTGGACGAAACGGCGTCGGAAACAACATGTACTTCGTACCCCAATTCTTTAAGGTCAATTATGGTTTGACACACACAGACGTGACTTTCAATACCTAGAACTAGAACTTGTTTTCTCCCACAACCCTTTACGACTTCCATGAATTTAGGCTCGCCACAACAACTGAAACTGAATTTCACAACAGGATGGGAATCGACAAGACGCTCCCTAATTTCGGGAAGGGTGGAACCAAGACCGTTGGGGTTTTGCTCCGTCCATATCACAGGAATGCCAAGGACTTTTGCGCCATGAACCATCTGGGCCGCTTTCTTAGCCAGATTCTCACGATCGTGCATGGCTTTGGCAAGCTTTTCCTGCATGTCGATTACGATCAGAACCGTGTTTTCAACCGTGAGCATAACGCAATCTCCCTTACGCCTTAAAGAGGCTAAGATCAATCATTGGCTGCAGTATGTCCCG
>JACWAG010000415.1 GCA_014874425.1 Syntrophaceae bacterium
ATCGCCATCCTGGCCAAGAAAACAACCATTTGGGCGTTACTTGGACATATGTCTCGTGGTCCACTTTCGATGGCAACCGCTGGCGCTGGATCTTCTTCCAAAGCCTGTGGGCCCAATTCATAAAGATTACGTAATGTTCGAACTATAGCGTTGGCTAATTTCCAGTAAACTTTGCTCCTGTTACCCTTGACAGAATGCAAATCGGTCGCCGTCCATGAACGATAAAGGACCTTATCGCATGATTTGTCAGAGGCTGACATCTGAAGTGTGAGTTCCGTCGTTGACTCATTTTCCATTACCTCCCAAAAGCATGGGGGCCCACTGCGAAATCGGGAGTTGTATGATGCGCCTCCATTCCAGACACCGTAAAGGGCCTTCCCACATAACGCCCTCGTTAGCCGTATGTTCCCAAGATCAATTATAACATCGAGTTTGTTTTCGCGGATGTTCGTCATGTCGGAGTTTTCGATATTAAGCTCTCCATCTTTTTGGAAGGCTTTGACATTGACAAGCCGACATTCTGAACCAATAGTGGCCCGAATATCAAGTTCATCAAAGGGATCACTATATGGGCATAGTGATTGGTTATCCGATCTGGAGTAAATATCCCACAAGAATGAATCGCAAAGGGCAGTCAGGTAGTTTATAGAAGATCTTACAGGGTTCCCGATAGCCTCATATTTTACTATCAGAGCGACCTCAGCAAAGCTTGATCCAATGATCTCTTGGATGACCCTATTGACCCATGCCGGTTGTTTAAAAGAGCTTATTAAAATAGCGACTTGCAACTTCTCCGCCCTGTCCCTTTCCGCCATAAACGTCTCCGAGCCGGTTTCCTGACGCACACTTTCTGATGTACTTAAAGAATTAATATCTTGTGCTTCGGAGACGGCCTTAACGCTGCCCATCAGTTCCTCCGATACCTTGATGTGCGCCCATGTCGGCTCTACTTGAATAGTTATGGGAATCAGGATCGTTTCCAATTTTAGGCAATCTCTTTTTCTGAACAAGAAGCAAAAGAGCTGGCAGGGTCACGAGAGTTAAGGGGACAGCGGACAGCATCCCTACGATCATGGACCAACCCAGGAACTCCATCGAATAATGTCTGGATGTTACCATGGCTACAAAACCAGCTATAATTGTCAAAGAGGTTAAAAGGGCCCTCGGAGTGACCCTAACCATGGTCTTTGCGATGTTGCTATTTTTTTCGTGCAGACTGCCCATTACTACATGGATACCATTGTGAATGCTGAAACCGAATACCAACGGGGCGACACAAACAACGGAGAAAGGCAACCCCGCCCCAACGAAGCCGGCGGCCCCCAAAGTCATTGCAAAAGAACCTATCATAGGAACCAGACATAAGCCCACGCCAAGGGGATTAGGAAACACAACCAGAAAAATCATGACCAGAGAAACAAAAGCGTACGCTCCCAAGCGGAACAGTTCATCAACCAGGCTGGATAAAATAGCCTCCATCGTCTGTCGTGTCCCGGAAATGTGGACTTGCACAGGAAGGACTTTTACAGCAGCCATAATTTTCCTGTCGACATTTTTCAAATCTTCCGGATTGGTGATCGTATCCGAATATCGAATATCAGTCAGAAATCGATATTTTCCCTCTATCTTGGCAACATACAAGGATGTCTCGCGTGGGTTGGCAATTTCCTGATTTTTAATATTTGGCCCTACAAGATCAGCGACCATTTTTCCTGTAGAATCGAAAGATCCTTCCAGTTTGTTGACAGCCATTGAGGAAAAATCTGAATGTGAAAGTTCGTCAACGAAGACTTTTCTTAGGTTCGGCCACGAAGCTACAATTTCCGAAAGAACTTTCAGATTAGCTTCGCGGACCTTTTGTGGGGCGGTAAATCGTGAAATCGAATCAAAGGACGCTATTTCCGACGGTTTGACCATGAGAGATTCCAATATTCTATCTAGCTTGCGCTGAATGGTCAAACCCGTCTGAAAGTTGTCGACATCAAAGGTCAACTGAGTCGATTGAGAAAAGTTAGAATGAAACTTTCGAGAAATTGTGTCGGAAACAGCCATGGATTTCATGCCTGTCGCCAGGAAGACTTTGAAAAGATCTTTCTCGTGAGTGACCTTAGTGGCGAAGAACGCTCCTATACAAATGAGGACACAGGAAACCGCCACAATCGCCCCTGGATTCCTCCGGTACAAGCTTGCCAGGAACCCGAACGAGACTTGCATCTTGGGAAAATAGTCTCCTCTGCGGCTTGCAAGTATTGTAACAATGGCTGGAAACAGGAATATTGTGGACAACATTGTCAGGGCCAGGCCGGTAGCGCCGAAAAAACCAAACTGCACAAGGGCCGGTTGATTGGAGAAACATAAGCATAGGAATGCTATTATTCCTGTCAATGCACCCAGTATTACGGGAGGACCTGTGTGTTCATATGCTCCAAACACGGCATGCGCCGGCGATCCCTGGCTGTCCAGTTCCTCCCGGAAACGACCCCACAAATGGACCCCATATTCGGCTCCGAGCCCGAGCAGAACACCGGTTGCTCCCATAACTACAGGATTTACTTCATCATAAGCCAAATACAGCAATCCATAGTTTGGTCCTATCCCGGCAGCAAGAGGTATCATAAGAATAGCCGCTGAAATAAAACTCCTATAGATTGCAAGAAAAGTCACCAAAACGAGGCCAAAAGAAATAAAAAGGAGTCTAGATGTTTCCTCGTCAAAGATGACATCCGACTCATATTGAAATGCAGTTTTTCCGGAAAGGTCCCATTTTAGGTCTTTCAGGTCCTTAACAACATGGATCTTTTCATTGAGTTCTTTGATTTTTTGAGGAATGAGTTTGTCGAGTCTCTCTATCAATTCTCTGGCTTTCACAATATTGGAACTAGGAAAGCTAGGAGCTATCTGTATCAGATACAATGTGCTGTCAGGGCTGGCTATCAACAGATAAGGGTCACCCATCCCAATGGGGCCTGTCTGCTTTTCCATGGAACGAGCTACAAAATTGCTCAACTCCAGGGGATCCTCCACCAATTGTTTTTCAAGGTGAGAATTCTCTAATAGAATTAAATGATTACGTGTTATGCGAAAAGCGTCCTTCACTCCCTGTGGGCTCAATATTTTCTGAATGCCCTGTCTTTCCTTCGATCCCATCCCGAGAAGGAAATGCTCAAACAGGGTTTCCACATCTTTTCGGTTATTCGGGTCAATCAACCTGTATCTGACTCGTTCTATGCCAGGAACCTTTGCAAGGCTTTCTCCAAGGCCCTGAATAAATTCCAAACGGCTCCGGCCAGGCGGCTCCGGGAAATCCAACACAAGAACAAGTGATTCCCGGTCCCCGAAATATTGATTGTTTTCCTTAGTAAGGTTTATGACCGAATTGCTTTTCCCCACACCGGCTAAAAGATTTGTGCTGGCCACTATCCAGGGCATGCTCGCAAAACCTAGCGCCGAAATCACTATACTGACTCCAATCACCAAACGTGGATGATTCATGGAGAGTTGAGCGATTCTTTTCAATATAAGGACGAGCCACTTCATTTAATAAATGCGAAACCTCGGTTGTTATATTTAGACAATGATGTACCAGTTGGCATTTTATGTGTCAACACCTGGCAGGAAAACTAGACTCTTCGAATATGGCGCCGAAGCTTGGGTTACCGGTTGCGTTTCCTGAGGTCGAAAGACTATACTATGAAGTATGATACTTGGACATCTTGCAATCGCAGGCATCGCAAAGCTAACTCGTTTCCGACGGGAGAGCTTGCTATTTCTTTCACTAGCCTCTTTGGGACCCGACCTGGTTGATAAAACCGCCAACATGCTTTTCGGAATGCCAGGAAGAGGCATGAGTCACAGTTTAATTTTCTTCGCCGGCGTAATATTTATCTGCGGGCTTATATGGAGATCGTTCAAACTCAACACTGACACACTCACTGCAGGCGTGCTCATGTGGGGGTCACATCTGATCGGTGATTTTGTTCAATTGCAGGTCCTGTTCTGGCCTTTTCTCAGCCCATTGGAGCCCGGTACAAAATTTCAAATGGCTGAGAAAGTGCGACTATTTTATGTCGATAAATTATACCCGGATCAGTTCTGGCTGGAAATGTTTTGCATTACAGCCTTGGTCATCCTACTTCTCTCAAGACTGTTCACTACAAAAAAATCGGCTGCGATGGTTATCATACAATCCAAACCTTCAAGCGCCGAATTGGACTCTCTATAGGCAGCGAGCTTAAGAGATTAAGCGTCAATTCTTGCCCATTTATAGATAGAGAAACTGTCTCTGGATAAGGTTTCTCATTAATGGAGGCGCCCATGTCCAAGAACAAGCTTTTGTCGTCATTGAGGTGGCTAAGATCTTGCGGGAAGTCAGGCAAATGCGAAGAAGAATTATCAGGGAATTGGGGGGAACTGATCTGCGGCGGTAGGAAATGGGAAGATTTCTACCGGCGTCGATGGCAGTATGACAAGAAAGTTAGATCTACACACGGTGTGAATTGTACTGGATCTTGTTCTTGGGATGTTTTTGTCAAAGACGGCATAATCGTCTGGGAGCTTCAGAATACCAATTACCCGGGTTGTGGCCCTGACTCACCTGACCATGAACCCAGAGGCTGTCCTCGCGGCGCCACATTTTCCTGGTACACTTATAGCCCTGTTAGAGTCAAACACCCATATGTGCGTTCGACCCTGCTGGAACTATGGAAGAAAGCCCGTAAACGAGAACCAGATCCTGTAAAGGCTTGGGAAAACATCGTTGAAGATGCGGCCGTAAAGAAGAAATACCAGGAATGCAGAGGCAAAGGGGGCTTTGTCCGAGTATCGACTGACGACGCTATAGAATTGATAGCCTCTTCTTTGGTCCATACCATCAAAAGTTACGGCCCTGATCGTGTCTTCGGTTTTTCTCCCATCCCCGCTATGTCTATGGTCGGTTATGCTTCCGGCGCCAGGTTCCTTTCGCTAATCGGCGCATCTACCGTCAGTTTTTATGATTGGTATTGCGATCTACCTCCCTCTTCGCCTCAGGTTTGGGGAGAACAAACAGACGTGCCTGAGAGCGCTGACTGGTTCGAATCAACGTATATGATCGTCTGGGGCACTAATTTGCCCATGACTCGAACACCTGACGCTCACTTCTTTACTGAGGCCCGCTATCGAGGCGCCAAAGTTGTCGGGGTGTCTCCAGATTATTCTGAATATGTAAAATTCTCTGATCGTTGGCTTCCAGTGAAAGCCGGGACTGATTCCGCTCTGGCCATGGCTATGACTTTTGTAATTCTCAAGGAATTCTATCTTGATCACCCATCAGAATATTTCATCACATATGCCAAAAGCTATACTGACCTCCCTTTTGCTGTTCGCCTGAAACAGGAACAATTTGGTTATATTTCGGACAGGTTCGTGACGTCGTCTGAAATTGGTCTAAGCGGTGATAATTCAGAATGGAAAACAGTTTGTTTTGACTCAAACTCCAAATCTTTTGTAGTTCCTAATGGTAGCGTGGGGTTTCGTTGGAACGAGAGCGGTAAATGGAACCTTAAACTTGAAGATTCCGCCACAGGCTTAAAAGTCGACCCTGTTCTAAGTTTTGATAATGACAATGATGGCTGGGTATCTATAAGATTCC
>JACWAG010000416.1 GCA_014874425.1 Syntrophaceae bacterium
ATCGCGGGCAGCGGCATGAACAAGCAGCTTCCCACTTATAAATCTCGTTCAGTTGTCTAAAGAAACCGGACCACCGCATTTAATAATTCTGTCGAAAATGTTTGGAGACAAAAATGCCTGATTGGAAGCAGAGGTATGCTAACAAATTAGTAAGTGATAAAGAAGCGGCCTCGCATGTAAAAAATGGTGATCGAATTTACTTAGGGAGTATGTGTTCAGAGCCCAAGACAATCATAGAAGCCTTGGGAAACTCCCGGGTAGAAGATGTTGAAATAGTGCAATTTATCAGAGGGGATTATGCCACTAAACTTGCAGCAAAGATTCCGGGAAGATTCGTAATCAAATCTTTTTCTGTCGGCGGTCGCACAGGTGAAGAGGAAAGACCTTCAGTGGCGGATTACGTCCCTCTTTTTCATGCTCAGATACCGAATTTTTTCAGAAACAGACGAATCGCCATCGATGTCGCGATAATTCAGGTTGCGCCACCGGATAGATTCGGAAGATTCAGTCTCGGAATATCAGTTGACACCACAAAATCAGCCGTTGAATCTGCCAGAATTGTAATAGCGCAAGTAAATACCAGGATGCCTCGAACCTGCGGGGACACCTCAATAATGATAGATGAAATTGATTATCTCGTGGAAGCTGATGAGGAATTATTTGAATTGCCCCAGGAAGAACTCGGCGAACGAGAAAGAACCATAAGCTACTATTGTGGAGAACTCATAGATGATGGATCAATACTTGAATTTGGTTTTGCTGGAATATCTCAAGGATTGATGGACCACCTGAAAGACCGGCGTAACCTTGGGCTACACACCGAAATTCTGACTGAATTTCTTGTTGATCTTATCGAATGTGGAGCTGTCAATAATAGCACAAAGAAAATGTACAGAGGGAAATCACTAGCTACTTGTTGCATGGGAACAAGACGTCTCTATGATTTTGTCGACGATAATTCAATGGTTGAGCTTTACACAAGTGATATAATCCTGAACCCTCTATTTATAGCTGCAAATGACAAAGTAGTGGCGGTAAATCTAGCGCTGCAAGTTGATTTAAGAGGCCAGATACGACAGGGAAATCCAACATGGACCGCATTTGAAGGATCCGGTGGTGATCACGATTTCATGTTGGGCGCTAGCATGTCAAAAGGAGGACGATCCATTATATGTCTCAGGTCTACATCTATTAAAAGCGGTCGTTCCACAATAGTCCCTTCTTTTGGTCCCAAAGCGGCGGTAATAATGAATCGCGGAGAAGTAAACTACATAGTTACAGAATACGGTATAGCTTACCTGGGTGGTAGAACCATCCGTGAAAGGGCCATGGCGCTAATCGAAGTAGCTCATCCCGATCATCGTGAAGACCTTATGCGGCAGGCCCGGGAAATGGGATATATCTATCCAGACCAGATCTATTATAAGAGTGTGTCCCCAGAATTAAGACAAAGAATAAGAAGAGACCATGTTTTCAAAGATGGTCTCAAGTGTCACATTCGTGCCGTTAGACCGACAGATGAAACTATGCTGAGAGACTTATTTTATAACCTGTCAGAGAGTTCAATTTATTTTAGATACTTCAGTCCAAAACGAAGCATGCCTCACAAAAATGTTCAGACATATGTGAATCTTAAAGAGGATGAAGGGGTTTCAATAGTAGTGACAACAGGTCCCCGTGAAAATCGAAAAATGATCGCTGAAGCGAGGTATATGATCGAACCTGGGGAAGAAGGATACGCTGATTCCGCATTTATGGTGGACGAAAATTATCAGGGTCGGGGAATTGCCACATATCTACTAAATTATTTAATTGAAATAGCTAAAGAGAGAGGCTTGAAAGGACTTAAGGCTGATGTGTTGTTTTCAAATCAGCCAATGTTAAAAGTCTATGAAAAAGTCCCCTATAAGCTACATAAGCGGTTTGCCGATGGAGTTGTCAGCCTCAATTTTAGATTTGATGAGTACAAAGATGAAGAACGAAACAAGGCTCCCGTGGAGTAAGACGCTAATTCTACAAAGCGTGGTTCCCAGATAATTTGAATTCAAGGAGGTTTTTACGGAGATATGAATTCATCCGTTGTCATTCCAGGTGAAGAGGCATGCCTGGCCCTTCTGAAAAAATATTCCACGCCTGACCATATTGTGCGACACTGCCAAATGGTCTGGGAAGTCGGACAATTCATTGGCAAAAGCCTGATTCAAGAAAACTATCACTTGGACATTCCTTTACTCATGGCTTCTTGCTTACTCCACGATATAGGAAAATTTACGTGCATAGTTTCGGGTAAGAAACATCACGACATTGTCGGACAAGAAATCCTGATTCAGGAAGGGCTTCCTTATGTGGGAATGATAGTAGCTCAGCATGTGGTTTTAGGGGATCCAAAAGACAGACCTGTGGCAGAAGAGCATGTTGTCTTTTATGCGGATAAACGCGTGATGCATGATCAAATAGTTAGTTTGGAAAGCAGATTTATTTATCTCAATGAGACATATGGTAAAACTCCAGAAGCCTCAGATCGTTTGTCATTTATGAAGCAGGAAACCATAGACATAGAAAGCGCTATTTTTGAAATCCTGAAGTTCGGGCCTGAAGAAATTTCAGATTTAAATGGAACAATCAATCACGTAACTCAGTTCAGTAAAAACGAAAATATTCATGAGCGATAAAAAAGCCGTAGTTCTTTTATCCGGAGGAATAGATTCCACAACAGCGATGGCAATAGCCATGTCTGAGGGTTTTAAGATATGCGCATTGAGTTTTGATTATGGGCAGCGACACAAAGTAGAACTCGAAGCGGCAAAAAGGATAGCCGAATATTTCAAAGTTCAGAGACACTTGATTATCGAAATCCCACTTAGAAAAATTGGGGGATCGGCCCTGACCAGTGACATTCAAGTGCCCAAAGGGACGTCAATTGAAGAGATAGGCTTGTCTATACCAATCACCTATGTGCCGGCCAGAAACACTATATTTCTGGCTTTTGCGCTTGGTTTGGCGGAAGTAACCGGGGCCGAGGACATATACATCGGAGTAAACGCCCTGGATTACTCGGGTTATCCGGATTGCCGACCAGAGTTCATACAATCTTTTGAAAATATGGCCAATCTAGCTACTCAAAAAGCTGTCGAAGGGAAAATGAAGGTAAAAATTCAGACACCCCTGATCAAAATGTCCAAGGCCCAAATAATAAAAAGAGGAGTAGAACTCGGAATAGACTATAGTCTTACTCATTCCTGTTATGATCCCGCTGAATCAGGCGCCGCATGCGGGGCCTGTGAGAGCTGCGTATTAAGAAAACAGGGATTCGAGGAAGCGGGTGTTTCGGATCCAACAAGATACGGGCTCTTTTGATCGGGCGCTTGGCTCAAATGGTCTGGCGATGGCAACCACAATGACTTAGAAGGTTCTCCAATTCAGAATTAGGATGAGGCGCGAATGGTAAAATATTTCCAGGATAACATAGCGGCCACAGGCTCTACTCCATTGGTGAAGCTGAACAAAATAGAAGGAGTTCAGGAAGCCACGATCCTTGTGAAAGTTGAAGGTCGCAATCCGGCGTATTCAATTAAAGACCGTATAGGGGTCTATATGATCAGAGACGCTGAGGACAGAGGAGTATTGCGACCGGGTATGGAGGTAGTAGAGCCGACTAGTGGAAATACAGGGATAGGCCTTGCCTACGTATGTGCAATCAAGGGTTATCCTTTAACTTTGACTATGCCGGAGACAATGAGTTTAGAAAGACGTAAGGTACTAAGAATGTTTGGGGCCAGCATCGCCTTGACAGATGGCGCCAAAGGCATGAGGGGAGCTGTGGAAAAGGCTGGACAGATAGTCTCCAGCGCTCCAAACCGATATTTTATGCCCCAGCAATTTGAAAATCCTGCTAATCCAAAGGCCCATGAAGAAACAACAGGCCCTGAAATATGGGAACAAACAGGAGGGAAAATAGACGCCTTTGTAAGTGGAGTGGGCACTGGCGGAACAATAACAGGGGTTTCGAGATTTATTAAACATACCAAGAAAAAAAAGCTGATATCCGTAGCGGTTGAACCACTTGAAAGTCCTGTCATCACTCAGACCCTTCAAGGTAGAGAAACAGTCCCCGGACCCCACAAAATTCAAGGAATCGGAGCGGGTTTTATTCCTGATGTGCTTGATCTGTCATTGATTGATGAAGTTGTTCAGGTTTCAAGTGACGAAGCAGTTCACTACAGCCGTTTACTGGCAAGGGAAGAAGGATTGTTAAGCGGGATATCTTCTGGAGCAGCCGTCTATGCCGCCATTATTTTGGCACGGAAGAAAGAATTTCAGGGTAAGACCATAGTCGCCATATTGCCCAGCGCGGGTGAACGTTATTTAAGCTCGGTATTGTTTGAGCACCTGGATGATTAAACTGATTTGCCCAATAGGAAACTGATCGCTTTAATAAGGAGGTTGGCTCTATGGAACATAGGGATGATTGTATTTTTTGTAAAATTGTCAAAGGAGAAATCCCTTGTATTAAAATTTATGAAGATGAAAATGCCCTGGCATTCATGGACATAGCTCCATTAAACCAGGGGCATGTGTTAATAATCCCCAAAAACCATTATGAAACAATCTTGGACATTGAGCCTGGTGTATTCGGATGGCTGGGAAATGTTGTGACTAGGGTCTGCAAAGCGGTTCAAAAGACATTAAAACCTGACGGAATAAATGTGATGCAATTGAACGGTAAAGCGGCAAATCAGGTCGTGCCTCATTTGCACATTCATGTGGTCCCACGAAAATTTGGCGATGGCCTATCAATTTGCGCGTGGGAACCTGTTCCAGGGTCTATGGAGCAGATAAAATCCACCGCTGAAGCCATAAAGGCTCATTTGTGATTTGAAGTCTAAATCAGCTCAACAGAATAAAATGTCAATCGGGAACGAGAAAAA
>JACWAG010000417.1 GCA_014874425.1 Syntrophaceae bacterium
ATTAGAATCAATATATTTGATAATGCTTTATAGTTTATGCCGTTGACAATTGGATAGACCGATGGTCATAATTTTGGTATGCGTTCTTTCTGAGGATTACACATGGAGATATATGATTCGGAGGACATTCGTCTTTTTCCTGGGCAGGCAGTGAAGGCCCTGTCACGCGCTGTGAATGGGGATTCTCAACAGATAGGTTTCTTTCTGCGGCCAATTGACGATCGGGTAGACATACCGGACCTTGTGGATGTTCAACAGCGAGGGGGTCTTGTACAGTTCAAAAATATCCTCCTGGTACTCACCATACTGAAAATAAACAATAACGACCGTGAGATATTTGATGTGTGGTGGAACTATCACGCTCCAAACGGTCCTTCATTGTTTGACAGAATGTCCAAGCAGGATAGTATAATATTTCATTTGTGTGATGATCAAGGCACGCGATCATTTTTTGAGACGCCTAATGAATTCAAGAAATTTTTCGAATACCTTGCTAAGGTACTCGATAGAACAACACCATGGACTGAAGTCGAGTTCGACCGAGCGGTCACAGGTTTTTGCGCCGAAAATTATCCTAAATTGTCGCTTTGGAATATGGTTCAATCCGACACATTGAAGACGGCAGGAGAGAAAAGGCAAGATTTTACCGTGAACGAGTATCCTGGGTACATTCCACCCGACCTACGGGATTTCTACGTTTACGAGAGAGATAAAGGCCATTGTATAAGAATAATCCCATCCAATCTGGAGGCTGAGGCTGAATTTTCCGATATTGACCAGGTTTTGGAAACAGCGCCTGTCAAAACTGTTTTAAGATGCGGATTCAGATGGTTGAAAGGGTATCCCGTAGCCCCTATACCTTTCATACCAGGACATGGTCTTGCTATCCCTCCTGATGATTGTGAATTTTAGTAACTCATATTACAAATGTCCCAACGTTGCAAAATTTTTTTGCCTGTCAGGGGTGTTGAAAAACATTATTACTGTTTACTTGACACTTCTTTCTCTCGTTGTTATCTGTTGAAACGGTTTCGAATTTTGCTGTCGAAAAGCCTAATGGGCCAAACTTTCGACTATTTATCACATCTGAAAGAGGGTGCTTGATTAATTGGACGACTCTCCGGTCCAAATGTCTGTTGTAGTTCGCTGGCTGAAGAACAAAATGGGGTTAGAACGAGTCCCTAAAGAAATTCAGCAAGTAATCGACGAAAGTGAAGAACAAGGTCTGATTGACGAAGATCAGGGGGAGATGATCGAGGGGATCTTTGATCTTAAGCAAACCGTAGCCAGAGAAATTATGATCCCTCGAACTTATATTGTCGCTGTGCCACTAGACGCAAGTCTGGAGTCTATTCTCTCGACCGTCATTGAATCCGGCCATTCCCGAATTCCGGTATTTAAAGATAATGTCGACCAAATCGTCGGCATAATGAATACCAAAGACTTAATACCATTTTGGCTTAACAAGACAGATGAGTTCCACCTCTCCAAAATTATACGAGAGCCTTTTTTCGTCCCAGAAACAAAAAAGATAAATGACCTGCTTAATGAATTGAGAGGTAAGAAATCTCATCTTGCGGTGATCGTTGATGAATATGGTGGGACATCTGGGTTGGTGACTATAGAGGATATCGTTGAGGAGATCATCGGAGAAATCAGAGATGAACACGATGCGGAAGAAGATGTTTTCCTACCCCAAGATGATGGATCGTGTCTTGTTTACGCGTGGGCGAATCTCGATGATTTCGAAGAATTGTTTGATGTGAAAATCCCTCGAGAGGGATATGACACCGTGGGCGGCTTCATAATTCACCTCTTGGGAAAAGTCCCGAAAAAGGGTGAGGAAATCATCTTCGAAGGCTTGCGCATGAAGATACACGGCAGTGATCCCAAAAGGATAACCCGAATTCTGGTCACTCCTGAAAAGTCAGCCCAAACAGATGACGGTTCAGGCTCTGTTGAATCCCTGGCATGATAGGGTCCTTAATACTATCCATCACTAGCGGTTTAGTGTTGTCGCTCGCTTTCCCACCATGGAACGCTGATCTTGCGGCCTGGATTGCGATTACCCCATTGCTCACAGCCATGCAGAGAGAAAAGGCGCTGCATAGAGCCGCTATTTGCGGCTTTTTTTTTGGATTTGCATTTTTCCTGATAGACTTGAGATGGATTGTCGAAACCATGGTATCCCATGGAAAGTTTTCTACTATTACCGCCATCTTAGTTTTCATCTCCATGGTTTCTACCCTGGCCATCATACCGGGCGTTTTCTCGCTTCTCAGTGTTTTCTTCGTTAATCGAAGCTTTGACATCTTCTTTGTCGCCCCAATCACATGGACTGCGCTTGAATACTTCAGAACTTACGTTTTTACCGGCTTCCCCTGGGATTGCCTTGGCTATTCGCAGGCCAACCGATTAACACTTATCCAGGTTTGCGATCTAACCGGGGTCTACGGGCTTTCATTTTTAATTCTCATCGGCAATGTCTCTGTTTTATTATTCATAAAGATGTTGATTAACAGGAGTCGACGATATGTTTTTCATGTATGCGTCTGCTTATCTAGTTTAATTGTTGTACTAGCTTATGGATTCCACAGGCTGGATCACTTTCCGAGAGAGATTGAAGGTGTTGAGACGGTGGGGGTCGGCATTTTACAAGGGGATGTTCCGCAGGATGTAAAGTGGGACCCAGCTTCCAGGTCCCGAACCTTCATCAGATATGAACGATTGGCTAAGGATGCTCTCAAACAAGGAGCAACCTTTATGATCTGGCCGGAAACGAGTGTCCCGGTTGTCATAGGGGGATCAGACATAACGTGGAAATACGCGACCAATATCTCTAAGAAGCTACAGGTCGCCATGTTGATAGGCGCTCCATTTGAATCGCGCAAGAAGGGACAAGTCAATTACTTTAACAGCGCATTTCTAGTAGAAGACGGAGAACTGACACAACGATACGACAAAATCCATCTCGTCCCATTTGGTGAGTATATGCCTCTGTCCTGGATTCTACCTTTGGGGCCAGGCCTCGCTGCCCGAGAGGAAGATTACTCCGCTGGATCTCAAGTGATCCTGATGCGACCAAATGGATTCCCGCCATTTAGCGTGTTAATTTGTTATGAGGCCATTTTCCCTGACTTAGCCCGTACCGCCGTTAATTCCGGAGCCAAAGTTCTGGTCAACATAACCAATGATGGTTGGTTTGGAAACAGCGCCGCTCCTTATCAGCATTTAGCAATGGCTGGATTCAGGGCTGTTGAGAACAGGGTGTGGCTTTTCAGGGCCGCCAATACTGGAATTAGCGCTGTGTATGACCCTGCGGGAAGACAGGTGGCGTCTTTGCCTCTCATGGAACAGGGCGCTCTTGTCTACAAGGTCCCCAGGCATCCGGACGCAGGTTCATTTTACACCCACCACGGGGATATTTTTGCCTGGATTATAATTGGTTTCTTGGCCACGATGATTTTGACCAATCTTCCAATTCTCCGAGTATCATTTAAGAGGCGCGTATGACTCCGGACACAATAAAAACTCTGGTTAGACTTGGGGCCGGGCTCCTTTTCATAGTCTTCATGATCTGGATGATGTCGGCGCTTGAATCAGTGACCACGATACTACTAGTCGCCTTTTTTATTGCCTACATCCTGAATCCTGTGGCTACAGGTCTTGAATCTAGAGGTTTAGGTCGATCAATTGCCTCTTTTATAGCTCTGTGTGTTGTTTTCGCAATCTGTGCGGGGCTGGTATTGTTGGTAGCGCCTGCGATTTTTTCAGAATTGGCGGCGTTCTCCAAACGCGCCCCTCGTTACTTTTCAAAACTCCAGGAATTCGTGGGTAATATTTTTCAATCTCTGCCTCTAGACTTGACGCAGGACTGGAATGAGTTGATTCAATTGGCGTTCGATAGGATCAAAGAATCATTACCTAAAATAACTTACGCTGCGGGAACGATTATCTCGTCGATTTTCGCCTCAACTGTCAGTATCCTGTCTACAATCTTCAAAATTGTTCTTGTACCGATCATAGCCTATTATCTCCTGGTGTCCTTCAACAAAATAATTAACGGGGCAGTAGACTTGATTCCAGCCTACACCAGGGGCCCGATTGTGAACAAGTTTCGACAAATTGATATTGTCATAGCCGCGTTCGTCAGGGGACAATTGATAATTGCTTTAATTCTGGCGATTCTTTATAGTTTTGGCTTCATTATTATTGGAATTGATCTTCCAGTTGTCCTAGGGATTTTTTCCGGCCTACTTTTTGTCGTTCCGTACCTCGGAACGTTGGTCGCAATTGTTGGCGGGTCCTTAATGGCTTTTGTTAAATTCGGAGATGTCTGGCATATTGGGTACGTCCTCTTATGGATCGGCGTTGTCCAATCATTTGAATCATACTTTCTAACCCCACGAATTGTGGGCCAAGCCGTTGGGCTTAATCCTGTCGTTTATATCCTCGTCTTGATCGTTGGAGCGAACCTCTTTGGGTTTGTCGGAATGCTTGTCGCCATTCCTGTGGCCGCAGTGGCAAGGGTCTTGTTGGTTTCCGCTATCGAGGCTTATCGTAAATCATACCTGTATACAGACACGGAAACAAAATCTGAAATCTCGGACTAGTCCTTAAAAGGCGTTGTACCTTGGATGTTGAATCATTAGAAAAATCTCATTGCGAGGCGGCCCTCTATGTGGTGGCGACACCGATTGGAAATCTCGATGATATTACCGTCAGAGCAATTGAGACTTTGCGGAGGGTGGATGTCATCGCCTGTGAAGATACCAGAACTAGTCGTGTATTGTTGAACAGCCGCAACATTTCGACCCCCTTGATCAGTCTTCATCGTTTCAACGAGAACAGAAAGACACAAACAATCCTTGAACGTCTGCAGAATGGACAGAGGGTCGCGTTGATTTCAGACGCGGGCACACCGAACATATCCGATCCGGGTTATCGACTTGTTCGCTCGGTTATGGAAGCAGGCTTTCGTGTTGTTCCCATTCCAGGGCCATCGTCAATTATCACTGCGCTATCAGTCGCCGGGATTGATGGTTCCTCCTTCGTATTCATGGGATTCAGTCCGAAGAAAAAATTAGCTCTCAGGTCGTTCTTTCAGAAAATTGACGCAGCAGAACGGACGGCTGTGTTCCTAGAGCCAGCTCGACGCATTATGAAGGTTATGGATGTGGCCCGTCAATTGCTCCCAGGCAGAAGACTGGTTTTGTGTCGGGAGCTGACCAAGAAGTTCGAAGAGATAATTTCAGGTGAAGTAGAATCAGTATATGAACAGCTTGCGAAAAGAGACAACATTAAAGGCGAATTTGTGGTCTTGATTGAGCATTCGAAGAAGGTTCCAGCGATTGATATCGAACAGTTGGTCCTAAATTTAATGCAAGAGGGCTATTCAGGAAAGAGCCTGGCGAGCGAGGCCCAAAGGAGATATCAGGTCTCTAAAACCGCATCATACGCCAAATTTCTCACAATTATAAAGTCAAAATCTGAAAGTGATTCCTAATCGTAATATCCGGGGTTTTGCGCTGTTACGGCTCGTAGGTGTTTAATTTTCCTCTTGACTCGATGGCCATTCTGTTGCGAAACTAATTGGTTAGGATTTGAATTTGGAGATAAGAATGGAAAAACCGTCCAATAAATCAATGAATCTCACTCTCTCTTCTGCCTTGACGGATTCCACAGAGAACAGTTCCTCCGACTGGCCCGTTCATGACAACCTTGCCAGCCTCCAGCGGATGCGGGATGAAGCAAGGGGAGGAGGTGGCCCGAAACGTGTTGAACAACAACACGCTCGAGGCAAACTGACCGCCCGAGAAAGGGTTGATCTGCTGCTGGACGAAGGTTCATTTGAAGAATTCGATATTCTAAAATCAGGGAGAGGCGGTCATCTAGGCGGAGAAAAGGGGCACCTAAGTGATGGTGTAATTACCGGTCACGGTACAATTGATGGCAGAGAGGTCTTCATCTTCAGTCAGGACTTTACCGTAATCGGCGGTTCCCTCGGAGAAGCTCACTCTGAGAAAATCGGTAAAGTAATGGACCATGCTGTTCGAGTCGGGGCGCCTTTTATTGGTCTTAACGACTCCGGTGGGGCCCGTATTCAGGAAGGTGTGGACTCCTTAGCCGCGTACGGACAAATCTTCAATCGAAACGTCATGGCCAGCGGTGTAATTCCTCAGATATCATGCATTATGGGGCCTTGCGCAGGTGGCGCTGTATATAGTCCGGCTATGACCGATTTCACGTTCATGGTTGAACATTCATCTTACATGTTTGTTACTGGACCAAATGTCGTAAAAACCGTTATACATCAGGATATTTCACTTGAAGACCTTGGAGGGGCCGGGGTACATTCTTCGAAAAGCGGAGTGGCGCATTTTGTCCTGCCAAATGATATATTTTGCATCAGAGAAGTTCGACGTCTCATAAACTACCTGCCCTCAAACAACATGCAGAAGCCTCCATTTCTAGACCTTCGAGACCCTATTGACCGGAAAGATCCGACACTAGATTATCTGGTCCCGGCAAGCCCTAACCAACCATATGACATGAAGGTACTTATTAATAGCGTTCTGGATGGAGCCGAGTTTTTCGAAGTTCAGTCGCGTTTTGCAAAAAACCTTATTGTTGGGTTCGGCCGTCTTGGAGGGCAAACGATTGGCCTTATAGCAAATCAACCGGCGGTTCTCGCCGGAGTGCTTGACAGTAACGCTTCAGCCAAAGGCGCTCGCTTCGTCCGGTTCTGCGACGCTTTCAATATTCCACTTATTTGTTTTGTGGATGTTCCCGGTTTTATGCCCGGCCCGGAACAGGAACACGGTGGGATCATCCGACATGGAGCGAAACTCCTTTACGCTTTCATAGAGGCTACTGTTCCGAGGATAACCGTGGTTATGCGTAAAGCGTATGGTGGGGCCTACATCGTCATGAACTCTAAACACATCGGCGCGGATATAAACTATGCGTGGCCAACTGCGGAGATTGCGGTACTGGGTCCCAGAGGAGCTGCGGAGGTCATCTACCGCAAGGAAATTCAGGAATCAGCGGATCCCGCCGCTGCTCTTCTCGAGAAGGAAGGATTTTACAGAAAAACTTTTGCAAATCCCTTCCTTGCCGCTAAGCGCGGCTATATTGATGACGTCATTTTTCCCAGAGACACAAGAGGTCGTCTCATTCGTAGTCTACAGTTTCTTGAGGGTAAACAGGGCAAAAGCCCCAAACGTAAACACGGAAATATTCCACTTTAAGGACCGGCAGAGTGTTCGACAAAATACTAATCGCAAATAGAGGTGAAATTGCAGTTCGGATCATACGGACCTGCAAGCTCATGGGTATAAAAACGGTCGCCGTATACTCTGAAGTTGATTTCAGGTCGCCGTATGTTCAGGTGGCTGATGAATCCTGCTTGATTGGCCCCGCTCGCGCCCAAGACTCATTTCTGAATCCGGTAAAAATCCTAGAAGTTGCCGTGTCTCTAGGATGTCAGGCAGTGCACCCTGGATACGGTTTCTTGTCCGAGAACCCCGAATTTGCCCGCATGGTTCTGGAAGCTGGATTGGTTTTCATAGGACCTACAGTAGAGGCTATTGCCTTACTTGGGGACAAAATGGCGTCAAAAGCTCTTGCGATGAAAACAGGCGTGCCTGTGGTTCCAGGACGTCAAGAGCCAGTTGCGAACCTGGATGAGGCATTGAGGACAGCTAAAGAGATCGGCTTTCCTGTCCTGCTCAAACCTGCCGCTGGAGGCGGAGGCCGGGGTATGAGAATAGTAAATGACATGACCGAACTACCCGGCGCTCTCGAATCGTGTCGAATAGAGACTCAAAAAAGCTTTGGCGATGACAGGATATTTGTCGAGCGATTTATTACAAGGCCACGCCACATTGAAATTCAAATCATCGGCGACAATTTCGGGAACATTATCCATCTCGGCGAACGTGAATGCTCTATCCAGCGTCGTTATCAGAAAGTGATAGAAGAAACCCCTTCCAGGGCGATTCACGGGTCTCTTCGCAACGAGATGGGAAAGATAGCGTGTGACCTCGCTAGGGCTGCTGGTTACACCAGCGCCGGTACGGTGGAATTCATTCTCGACGCTGAAAAGAATTATTATTTCCTGGAAATGAATACCCGGTTACAGGTGGAACATCCAGTAACTGAACTAGTGACAGGCCTGGATCTAGTAGAATTGCAAATTCGAATCGCAGCGGGAGAACCCTTAAACATTGAACAAGAAGATGTCTTGATCAAAGGATGGGCAATTGAGGCCCGGATATGCGCGGAAGATCCTTCACGGGGGTTTTTGCCTACTACAGGGATGATAACAAGATATGCCATACCGACTGGTAAAAATGTTCGTGTCGATAGTGGG
The DNA here is from genome assembly GCA_014874425.1 of Syntrophaceae bacterium. Taxonomy (GTDB): domain Bacteria; phylum Desulfobacterota; class Desulfomonilia; order Desulfomonilales; family Desulfomonilaceae; genus CAJBEZ01. The sequence goes on from JACWAG010000417.1 coordinate 8,375, forward strand.
ATAGACGCAGGCAGCGTAATTACGATCCACTATGACAGCCTGCTTACCAAAGTATCCGCTTGGGGCGCAAACAGGGAAGAGGCCAGGAAGACTCTTATAAGGGCCCTGAACGGATACCACGTTGAGGGAATTACCACCAACCTTGATTTTGTAAATTCAATTTTGTCTCATCCTGCTTTTGCGAGCGCTGAACTCTCTACCAATTTTATAGATGAACACTTTGAAGATGGTCAGAGCAGAATACCCCCATCTGAACAAGATCTCCATTACATGACCATGGCCGCCGTGTTGGTTTCTCATACCCGCAGGAATCTTGTCAGAGATTCTCTCCGGCCTATGAGTCCTCATGTAGGCGGCGCTGAACCCACTCCAACTATTCACAAATATGTGGTCAGGACTTCACACAATGTGTTTGACGTCCTTTTGGAGGGTTCAGAGCAAAATAGACGCTGGAATGTTACCGTCAATGATAAACAGTATAAAGTTGTCGCCCCCGAATTCGAATATTACAGGAGACGCTTGAAACTATATGTTGATGGTATTGCCAATATGTTTCGTCTTCAGTACCTGGACAATCACATCAAGGCATACTTTTGCGGGATTGTTCGGATCTTTGAAATCTATACCCCGTTGGAATGGGGCCTCGCACACTTCATGCTTCGCGATATCAAGCCTGTTAAGGAAAATTCTCTAAAATGTCCAATGCCAGGCTTAATTACCGCTGTGATTGTTGAAGAAGGAACTCAAGTCCGAAAGGGACAGGAACTGCTCCGCATGGAATCAATGAAGATGGAAAGCGCTGTAGCGGCGCCCAGGGATGGCCAAATCGACAAAGTGCTTGCAAAACCTGGACAGACGGTCGATACTGACGAAATCCTCATCACTTTTAAGGAATGACCCTCCATCAAAAGATTGAGCGCTACTCTTTCCTCGGAATGATTTAAGTATTCCCTGATAGAATTTCTCTCATATGATGGATCAATTTCTCAATGGTTATCGGCTTTGCCAGAACACAATCAACGCCGGTTCTTTTCATCTTTTCGCTATGAGTTTCTCCAACACCCCATGCGGTCAGAAGTATCAGATGTGGTTTTTCCCTGTTCATTTCTGAAAAGCGTCTTTTCAATTCCCTTCCAAAATCCCAGCCGCTGATATCTTTGAAAGCCTCGTCACTGATTATGACGTCTACATCATTAGTATCTAATATCTTAAAACCTTCCTGAATTGTAGAGACAGTGTGGACCACGTTTCCCTGGGAGATCAGACCAGAGCCAAGCGCTTCAAGGACTTTTTCTTCTTCGTCGATCACCAGGACCGTCATCCCTCGAGTAGCGGCTTCTGAAAGTTCCCCAAGTTTATAATCATCCGGCGCTGTGATCAATGGGAACCTGACCTTAAAAATAGAACCCTGGCCCTCAGAACTCTCGACCGTTATCACCCCACCATTCTGTTTTACTATTCCAAGAGAGCTGGCTAATCCCAATCCGCTTTTCCTGGGGCCTTTGGTGGTCCAAAAGGGATCGAAAATTCTCTTCAGGTCATCTTTGTTTATTCCAATCCCGGAATCTCTCACGAAGAACACAGCTTCATCATTCTCATGGTTGACTCCCACTTCAATCGTCCCAGCTTCGAAAAGAGATTCCACGGCATTTTTAATCAGATTTGTCATTACCTCCAAGATATGGTCCTGGTTTACTCTTGCGTAACAACCTTCTTTTAGGTCCGTTACAATTGAAATTGCTATTTTATTGTTTTCAGTCCGAGTCTTCCACCACAATACGCATAAATCAATTGCCCTTTTTGTCAGGATCTTCAAGTCGACGATATCTCTTGACAAACTAGCAATAGTCTGACCGCAACGAGAAAATTCCTGCAAACTTCTTATAGCGCCGGCAGCCGTAGTGGCGCTAACAATGATCTGTTCCAATTTCCGCAGAGTACCACTTGTTTCACTGCTTTCCAGTTCTGTCTTCGCAAGTCCCGCAAATCCGATGATGACCTGAAGCATATTGTTAAAATGATGGGCTACACCTGCCGATAGTTCTGAAAACGACTTCAGGCGCTCGGATTCCAAGCGCAACTCCTCAAGCTCCTTGCGTTCGGACGCTTCTCGCAGCACAGCAAGTATAGCGGTAGATTCCCCGTCCCAAGGAATAAGAGAGGCTGTCAGGTCCATGTAAAGAACGTTACCGTCTTTACGATTAAAACTCTGAGTCACGAATACTCCATCTGCGCACACTACTTCATTTAGGACATGCGCCGCCTCTATTTCCGACCCAGGAGGAAACAAGCAAGTGAAGTGTTGACCAACAAACTCCCCTTTCTCAAATCCGAAGGTCACACACGCACATGGGTTGGTCCACAATATTGACCCTTTCGAAGAGTCTATTATCAGGATAGACTCCATCATTTCACAAAATAATGAATCCAATCTTTTACTGGCGACCATAAGTTTCCTCTCAATCTTACGTCACTTTTCTCTATTGCGCAGAAGCGGTGATTCTGAAGCGTTTTGTATCCTTGTTTGTCGTTTGAATCACTTTAGTGAAAGTTTTGATTCGTGTTTCAAATTTCCAGGTCATCCCATCTTAATGCTTGATTCCCTAAAAACTACCCTTATTTTAACCGTATTACTTGCAAGGTTCAATTGAATCAAGCTAAGTTTAATTGTAAATTGTAAGATAGGTTTGCAAGACTTGATTGACACACCATTGAACCAATGGGCACGCTAAAAGGAAATGACATGATTCGGACCCCTAGAATCAGGTTGCAGCGAAAAAATGAGATGCTCAAAAGTAAGCTCATTTCGTTGGCGACTTCTGTTGAAGAAAGTGTGAAGCTGGCGATAAAGGCTATTCGAGACAGGGACGAGAAACTTGCTACAAGTGTAATTGACGGCGACAGAGAGATTGATCGGGTGGAAATTGAAATCGAAGAAGACTGCCTGGAAATCCTTGCATTGCATCAACCGGTCGCAATGGATTTAAGATTCATAACAGGTGGCTTTAAAATAATTAATCAACTTGAACGTATTGGAGACCTCGCTGTTAACATAGCAGAAACCGCTGTTCTCCTAGCTTCAGAACCTCCACTTCAAATTCCTTCGGACTATTTCTTGATGGCAGAAAGAGCTGAGAATATGCTCAAAAATGCCTTGGACGCGTTTGTAAACATGGACGACGCATTGGCCACAGAGGTTTTGGCCGATGATGACGAAGTCGACATGATGAAACATAAATTGCACAGGAATTTTGAAGAGAGATTGGGGACGGAAATCGAAAGAAGCCGTGCGCTGATACATTTGTTCCTGGTTTCAAGGCATTTGGAACGAATCGCTGATCATTCAACAAATATAGCTGAGGACGTCATTTACATGGTGACCGGCGCAATAGTTCGACACGGTCACTCGTCCACAAAATAATAGGACTAAGCCTTGCTAAAACCGATTGGTGAGAGTCCGGCATTGAGTTTGGATTACAATATCGGTAGCGTCTGCTCCCAGATAGCCAGCACAGGAATTTACTTGCTTATTTCACCCGTTACAGCATCTCGAATTTCAATCATTTCAATCGCTGCGGCATATGGATCATGCGCGTTGTAAATTGAGGAACCGACTATCGCAGCGGAACGCGATCCCACGATATCAGCCCAATCCCGCAATTGCACAGCCAATGATCTTCCCAATCGGTCCTGCCGGCCAAATCCGGGACACCATATTGGCTTTTGTGTAAGTAACCTGTAACGCCTCAAATCTTCCGGTCTTGTCGCTGGGCCGATATAACCCGAAACTCCAATTGCTTCTCCAATAGCCAGGATTCCATCCGTCACGTCCCTCAACGGACTTTTTACAACTGAAGTTGGGTCTATTCCGCTATTTCTACAGGACGTCTCAAATTGTGCCACTTCGAGTGGTCTTGAAAAGAAAGTTTCAGCTCCTACGTGACTCATCATCGGAAGCAGCAGCGCCCCAATCCCAAATTCATTGCCTACATCTACCGCCTCGGCCACGGATGAGGGGCCAGGAAAGCCATGAACAGTTACGTGGGACACTCCGCAGCGTCCCAATTTTGCCAAAATTTTAGCATTAGTGCCACTCCAGGATTTTGGTGATCGGAAACCAATATCAGCTATCTTCAAGTCAACAAGAAGCGGTTTGTCATCCAGCAGTTCCCTGACTCTTGCGACAATGCCGGTCCCGGATTCAAGCAGGGTTGGAACACCAATCTTTATTCCGTCAACTGTCTTGGCAATCTTTGCTGCGATCTCCAGGACTAAAGCCGATGTGTCAAGATCAAGCGCTGCAATTATGGCAAATTCTTTCATCTTAAATAAGTGTTTCCTTCAGCGCTCCCGTTATTTCCAGCCTGAAGCCTTGCCGTTGGGGTCTCTTGTGATTTCCTTAACAAATGTGACTTTACGGGGACATTTGTATCTAGATAGATACTCTTTGCAGAATCTCATAATCTCTCGGTCGTCGGGTTTAACTCCACGCTCGGGCACAATGACCGCTTCAATCACCTGGCCTCGCATAAGGTCTGGAACACCAACAAGGGCTACGTCCGCCACGCTGGGATGTCTTATAAGGACTTCCTCAACTTCCTGACAGTAAACGTTAAAACCCGATGTAATTATCAGGTCCTTTTTTAGGCCGGTTAAGGTCAGATAGCCATCGTCATCTAGAAACCCAATGTCTCCTGTGTATAACCATCCATTCCGGATTACTGTTTGAGTCTCGTTTGGTTTTCCAAAATAGCCCAACATCACACTGGAACCCTGCACCACCACTTCTCCCTCAACACCGACAGGTAGAGGTTGTCCTCCATCATCGTGAATCCCTATGGTCATCCTCGGGATAGGCGGACCGACTGTCCGAGGTTTGTTCGGAACATTAATATTGTTCCACGAAACAACCGGAGAAGCTTCTGTCAACCCATAACCGTGATAGATGTCAATTTTGTATTTCTCACAGAACCTTTCGTAAATTTCCATTGAGAGAGGAGCGCCACCACTAATCGCTATGTCCAGACTGGAAAGGTCAAGGTCTTTGCATGATGGATGGTATGTCAGCCCGTAAAACACCATTGGGACGAATCCCGAGAAGTTTATTAGCGCTTTCTTGAGCCAAGGAATCAAACGTGGAAAATCGACTTTTTCCACTAAATACACGGTTCCGCCTGCCTTTATCGTGCACAAGAGATTTACCGAAGTTCCAAAAGCATGAAACAGAGGAATTAGAGCTAGGCTGCGCGCTTCCGGTCCGCGGCCGCAAACATCAGTTAACAGGTCTGAATTCGAGTCAAGGTTCCCGTGGCTTAAAGTTGCTCCCAATGCTCGTCCAAGCAAACCGGCCGTGAAAATGATTACGGCAGGTGAATTTTCATCGAGATCAACAGCGGGGAAATCGTCGGGGAAATCACGTTGAATTTCTGCAAAGCCTATTTCCCCGTCTTGAGGTTCAACAGAAATTACTGTCTTCAAATAATCAGCGTGCTCTCGCTCTTTTACAATTTTCGCGGACTGATCAGGCCCGCAAATAATTGCTACAGGTTTGCAGTCGCCTATATAGTGACTCAACTCATAGGATGTGGACATTGGGTTCAACGTCACGCAGATTGCGCCAGTTCTAATTACGGCAAAATATGACATGACGAACTCAGGTCTGTTCCCCATAAGGGTAACTACTCGATCCCCCTGTTTTACTCCTGCTTTGACCAACGCGTTTGATAGTCTGTTAATACCTTTCAAAAGTTCAGAATACGATATTTTCATATCGTGGAACACCAACGCCGTGTGATCAGGCATGTCGCTTGCGGCTCTGTCGACTATCTGACTCAGATTCATAAAGACTCCGAACAAAATTTATTTTAAAAACGGAATGAGAAACAGGAATTGCAAGAAATTAACATTTACGGTCCATTTTATCAACTATTCCAGCAAATAAAACTATATGCGTCTTGAACATTGACAGTGACATTATATCAAAAAAAGGGATAAACTCATTGCCACTACATTAATTTAACCAAATCGCAGTATTTAGTTCGATAATTATTGCTGATTGAGCCTTAGTCCATAAACATGTAGGTTTCTGGACTACCATATTATTTTCTAGAGAGGCTTTGATAATGGGGACTATTTTTTTGGTTGTAGGCGGACGGAGAAGCGGCAAGAGTGAATATGCGCAGACTTTTGCGGAGAGCGTCTCCGGGCCTAGGGTTTTTGTAGCGACTTGCCCCATCATGGACCAGGAAATGGCTGAAAGGATTCGGAAACATCAAGAGGCTAGAGAACAGTCCGATTGGACCACCATGGAAGAACCTGTGGAATTGCCGTCTGCTATACTTGGGGCATTCCGCTTTAACGTCATCCTGGTAGATTGTCTTACTCTATGGGTAAACAACTTAATGTATGAGTCTTCAAAAATGGGAATACCAATTTCAGAGGAAATAGTATCCGAAAAGTGTCACGAGCTAGTCGACGCATGTTCAGCCCATCCAGGGGAAATCATCCTTGTAACAAACGAAACGGGTATGGGCATTGTTCCGGATAATGAACAATCGCGACTATTTCTGGACTTGGTGGGACGTTGCAATCAAATAGTCTCAAAAGCGGCTCACCGTGTCATCCTGACTGTTTGTGGACAATCATTGATAATAAAGGATCTTGAATTTTGATAAGTCTAGAAAAGAAACCGCGGCTTGTCCCGGACAAGACGCGGTTTTAGTATTTAAAGATAGGGTCTGGGATCATAGAGGGAACAAAGAAGGAATACGCTGGGCCGCCATTATATCGCCCGAAGCCCTTAGTTTTCCCGTCATAAAAGCTGTAACTCCGTTCAGTTTTCCGTTGCACATGTCCAGCCAATCGGAAAATTCCATGGTCAAAGTTACGGTAGGACTAGCGTGGACGCCGCTGACGACTTGGCAGGCCTGATCTTTAATAGTTACGTTCCAATCACCGGATTGATCCCCTGTGATATGAAACTGAAAAACTATGTCCAGACCACTAGCGGCAGCAGAGTTAAATACCTGCGGCATTTTTTCGAAAACTTCATTTACTGTAGTAAGGGCCATTTTTTCTCTCCTGTTTTAGAATTACGAATTTATCGGCCGCGCCCCATTCATAAATACTTGCAGCAACCCTATGGCAATCCGCTGTTTTTGAGTCTTGCTTCTCAATGGTTGATTTTCAAGAACCATGGCCGATACAAAACTCTCAATAGCGCCCAAAAAAATGTATGTCAAATATCTAGCCTTGATATCAGTCCGCAAAATCTTTCCTGATTGCCCCACAGCCATAATCTTTTCGGTTCTAGACAAAAAAGCCTTAAACCAGTGAAGACGGGCTGGAGTTAAATTAGCGGCCGATCTTGATATTTCAGTGATAAAGATGTGAACCAAATCTGGTTTTTTCTGGTATTGCTCCAAGAAATAAGTCACAAGTGCGCCAAGTTGATCTTCTACGCTTTCCGCCTCATTATCCCATTTTTCCATCAAATTGAAAAGTCCTGTCCACCATTCTTTCAGAATAGCGTCGAATAGATCAGCTTTACTCTGAAAATAATGATAAACAAGGCCGTAAGAGATCCCTGCGGTCTGCGCGATATCTGTAATTCTGGCCTGATGAAATCCCTTTTCTCTGAAAACCCTACAAGCGGCGTCCAGGATTACAGTTTCCTTGTCTTTTCTCGAGTCACTGGCATGGTAAATATTGGCGCTCATGGCGAGAAAATATCAATATTTGATTGACCTGTCAATCAATTTGATACAATGTCTTGACTCTCTGATTCTTAGAATTATAGTCCTGTTCAACAGGCGAGCCCATAGGAAGGTTTGTCCGGGACTTCAATTTGTAGGCCCCGGACAAACTTTTCATGACAGAAATTTGTTGGTATGGGTGGCGTCTCAGGGCCGAGATAGCGCTTTTTGTCCTATGTCTCTCCTGTATTGAACGCCTTCCCAACTAATTCGCTCCACGCCTTCGTACGCCTTTTGGATCGCTTCTGGTATGTCTCTGCCCAAGGACGTTACACCGAGTACTCTACCACCTGACGTTACTACTCCATCCGAAGAACTGTTGGCGCCCGCAATAAAAACCTTAACACCTTGTACTTTCTCAGCTTCCTCTATACCCGATATTATCTTTCCTTTTGAATACGCCGCTGGATAACCTTGCGAAGCCATCACCACACACACAGAAGCGTCGTTTGCCCACTTTATAGACTCTCTGGAAAGCTTTCCTTCCAATGCCGCAAGCATTAGCGGAATGGGGTCGGTTTTCATCCGGACTAATAGAGGCTGGGCTTCCGGATCACCCAAACGGACATTGAATTCGAGAACTTTTGGAACATCGTCCTTGATCATTAAGCCCGCATACAAAAAACCGACGTAAGGACGGCCCTCAGTAGACATGGCTTTCACTGTAGGCAACATAACCTCGTTCATGATCTTTTTATGAGCTGACGGAGTTACTACAGGAGCAGGAGAATAAGCCCCCATACCTCCTGTGTTCGGTCCTTTGTCGTTGTCGGATATCGCTTTATGATCTTGGGAACTGGCCAGAGGCATAACGGTGATACCGTCTGTGAAGGCAATGAAAGACGCTTCTTCTCCTTCCAGACATTCCTCTACAATCACCCTTGCGCCAGCGGCGCCAAAGACTTTTTGTTTCATTATGAGATCTAGGGCAGCCAGAGCCTGTTCACAATGATCGCACACAAATACCCCCTTGCCAGCGGCAAGCCCGTCCGCTTTAACGACAAGAGGAAATTTCGTTGAGTTAACGTATTTCACAGCATGGTCAACATCACTAAAAATTTCAAAATCCGCGCTTGGGATACCGAATTTTCTCATTAATTCTTTGGAGAAAACCTTACTCCCTTCCAACAAAGCGGCGGCCGAGGATGGTCCAAAGACCCTTAGGCCATTCTTGACGAACAGGTCGGTTAATCCTACGACAAGCGGCGCTTCAGGTCCAACAACAGTGAGGTCGGGTTTTTCGATTCTGGCCAATTCTAGCAGGCCTTGAATATCGTCGGACGAAACGCGCATGACTCGACATTTAGACTCTCCCGCAATTCCAAGGTTGCCAGGAGCGGCGATTAGTTCCCTCACCATGTCCGATTGAGCCATTTTCCAAGCTAACGCGTGTTCACGCCCGCCTGACCCAACCAAAAGAATCTTCATTAGAAAAGGTCCCCTATTAGTCTATTTATTCCAAAGCCCTCTTTTGGAATTTTCGGCTTCTTGTTCAAGTTCTATGTAAGGTCTTACATCAAAGATTTTCTCTTCACGATCAATGGTCGCCAAACCCAGTCTAATCATTCGGGCAGTGATATCTTCCCCTGAAATATATGCGAAGCCCTCATTGGGTCCATTCCTACTTTCCCGTTCGATCTTGATTCTTACCCATTTGTCGTTCAACGTGTTAGTCAAGAAATCACGCGCCGCAGCCTCCTGAGAAGCCGGAACATTTAAACCAATGAGTCTTACCTCAATTATCTTGCCTGAACCACGGAGCTTAAGCGTTCGACCATCTACTATTTGAGTCACCTTCCACAGAGGTTCTCCTCCTTCAGTGGGTGGGCGGCTAACCCAAAACAGGTAGCCAATCAGCAAAAGAAACAAAGCGCCGATTCCGGCCCATAGTCTCCATTCATTTTTCAATTTCAATTTGGCCATTTTTTATAAAGCCTCGTTATACATCAACTCTACCCAAAATCTTTTCAGATTCTAAAATGAAGACTTCTTCGGCTTTCGTTGAATCCGGTCCCACATATCGGTGATAGATTCTCCCGTCACTGGAAGCTCTATACAAAACGGTAAAATCATCGGCGCCCATTTTTATGAGTCGCACAAAAGACCCACGAACACCTTCTGTTTGTTTTAAAATCTGGAACATGCAAAGACTATAGCACACCATCAGACTTCTGGAAAACCCATATAGTCTGAGACGGCCCAGGTCCATATTTCAGGCTTACAAAGTTATGCCAAAATTGCTCTTTAGAAGATTCATACTTTAGTTTATTATAACTAAATAATAATTGATGGAGTAGACTTATTCAAAACATGAACACTGAAGTAATCATTGAAACAAGAGATCTGGGCAAAGATTATTACGATGGGGATCGTGTTATTCCCGCTCTTCGAGGCATAAACCTCAAAATATACAGGGGCGAGATAGTAGCTATTATGGGCCCATCAGGTTCAGGCAAATCAACCTTGCTTTACGTCCTGGGACTGTTGCATCCACCAACCTCGGGGGTCTATCTTTTTAAGGGTCAGAACATTTTGGAGTTTTCAAAAGAAGAACAGGCGCACTTTCGGAACAGGGAACTGGGATTTGTTTTCCAAAGTTGTGATCTTTTGGCCAACTCAACCGTTTATGAGAACTTGGAGTTGCCTTTGATATATGCTGAAGCCGACACCAATATCAGACGCGACAAAATCCTTAGAGCGCTTGAACGTGTGGGCCTGTCCCACAGGGTGGACCATTGGTCAAACAGGCTTTCCGGTGGTGAGCGTCAAAGGGCTGCGATAGCCCGTGCCCTTGTTAATAATCCCTCGCTTATTCTAGGCGATGAGCCGACCGGACAGCTTGACCAAAAGAATACGGACATTGTTATTGAACAGCTAAGAAATATAGCCCGTCAAGGATTCACGGTTGTGCTGGTAACACATGAAGATGAAATAGGACGCGCTTGTGACAGAATCATTCGCATCAGAGACGGCATTCTGGTCTCAGATGGCTTGGAAGACCAATCCGTTGGATCTCCTCCGAAAATAAGGCAGGAACCCACTGTTTCGATCACTTAGGGATTGAATCGCGCCCGAATTCCAATTTTACCAAAAAGGCCAGATCAATGTCCGGTGGCTATATTACCGTGCACAACCGCAAGAAGACCGGTTTGAGTCAACATCTATCGGATAATTCATTAAAATCGATCCTCGATCTAGGGTTATCAGTCCGGCAGATTCAAGCGTCCGTAGAATCTCTTCGCAGTTTTTCCAATCCATGGATAAGTATATCGGCAATATAGTCTTATGGTCACCTAGTTGTTTTTGCGCGTCGAGCGCATACAGGGTCATAAGGACTTGTTTATGTATAAGATCCAGATCAGGCTTTGCCATCAACTCCTGAATCACGGCATTCCCCATAATTATATCCCCTACGCTGGCAGTGCACATTGAAAATCTCCTGCTGAAAAATCATCTCAACTTTATCTTACAATCTTTGATTTAATCACATCGCTGTATATTGCAATGGTTTCAATCAAACGCGTATCGACCGCTGCTCACAAATTCCTGAAATTCACGATAACTTTCAGGAGTTCCTATGTCAAAGAACGGCCCTTTCTGTTCAAGCCCGAACATTCGTCCGGTGTTTGCCAGTTTCGGGAAAACTTCTATCTCCATTGAAAACTGACTCTGTTCAGGTAGCGCGTCTATAAAAGATCTCGAGACCAACGAAACACCCGCATTGATCAGGCCAGAGTTACAAAGATTTCCGCTCTTTTCGTGAAATTTGATTACCAACCCATCACTATTC
>JACWAG010000418.1 GCA_014874425.1 Syntrophaceae bacterium
GGACAGTTTTTTAACTCGCTCGGAACTTTACTCGCTAATTTCAAATGTCGATTGCCTAGTAAGCCTTCACAGGGCCGAAGGTTTCGGCTTACCCATAGCGGAAGCAATGTCTTTCGGTAAGCCTGTAATAGCCACAGGATGGTCGGCCAATATGGACTTTATGACTAGCGAAAACTCGTTCCCAGTGAGCTATGACATGACGACCCTGGATTCATACGCTCCACCATATTCTAGAGGGACCGTATGGGCTAACCCGAAAATCGATGAGGCTGCCGCGATTATGAGGAAATTGGTTGATAACCCTGAGTTATGTCGAGACGTTGGAGACAAGGCGCGAGTTGATATTAATTCCAGGTTCAGCGCCGCAGTGACGGGACAAAAGATAGTTGAACGGTTGAAGGAGATACAGGGAAAATTCTGATACCGGACCTGTCATTATTTTTGTGTAAGGGTCGTTCTCCGTTTATTAAATTAATATTCAGGTCCATGATATAGGTAGACGTTCTCCAAAAAATATGGCGAACGACTTCTTACACAAATTATCTGATAGGCCCCTGATACCCGATAAATGGACAAGATTTCTCCTAGCTTCGCGTCGTCGAAATGACAACCGTCGCCACACTCACTCGAGATGACAACAGTATATCATTTCGACCAACTCGTATGTCATTTCGAACGCAGTGAGCATGTCATTTCGACCTTTGGGAGAAATCTTTTCCTTTCCTAGGAAAAATCTCTCGTCGCAAGGCTCGCTCAAGATGACAATCGTTGGTCGTAGATATGACAAGGATAAGATTTCTCCGCCCGATGGTCGTCGAAATGACAGCGTCGCTGCGCTCACTCGAAATGACAACAGTATATATTTTCGACCTTTGGGAGAAATCTTTATTCAGCTCGGAAGGATCTCTCGTCGCTGCGCTCTTTCGAGATGACACCCGCATGTCATTTCGAACGAAGTGAGAAATCTTTTCTTACAGGGAACAAGATCTCTCCCAAGGGTCGAGATGACAATATTCACCAGGACTCACTAAGATCCTTCCATTCAGGGTTCATTGACGAAACAAGATCGTTCTTTTTTTGCCTGCGCCATTTCTTAATTTCTTTTTCTCTGGTGATTGCGGACAAAACATCGCTTGTTTCCTGGTAGTAAACAAGCTTATTCAGATTGTATCTTTTCGTGAAGCCGCTGACGACCTTGTTTTTATGTTCGTGCATTCTCCTGAAAAGATCGTTGGTCAAACCGACATAAAGGACTCTATTGTTCCAGTTTGTGAGTATATAAACATAATACTTACGTTCTACCACCATGTCATTTCGACCCCTGGGAGAAATCTTTTCCTTTCCTAGGAAAGATCTCTCGTCGCAAGGCTCACTCGAGATGACATCGCAGAGGGGGAAAGATTTCTCCTAGCTTCGCGTCGTCGAAATGACAGCAGTATCATGTCATTTCGACCCTGGGGAGAAATCTTTCCCCAGCCTCTCCAAATCCTTATCCACCATCATCCTGATCATGTCCTCAAAGCTCATTTTGGGCTGCCATCCAAGCTCTTTTCTCGCCCTAGTTGAATCCCCACACAAAGGCAAGCCTTCCGGCGCTCTCTTGAGCGATTCATCAACCGTAACATAGTCCTGCCACTTAAGACCAACATGATCAAAAGCAATGTCCAGGATATCCCGTACTGAATGTAGTTTCCCCGAGGCCAAAACGTAATCCCGTGGTTCTTCGGCATTCATCATGAGCCACATGGCGTTTACTATGTCCCCTGCGTAGCTCCAATCCCGCACAGCGTCTATCGCTCCCATTTCCAACGAAGCCTGTTTCCCCAGTTTTATAGCGGCGGCAGCCATAGTTATCTTGCGTGTTACGAACCTTGGAGGCCGCCATTCCGATTCGTGGTTATATAGAATGCCGCAACACGCATATATCCCAAACTTTTCTCGATAATTCGTGGTCAAGTTGTAAGCAAACACTTTCGATGACCCGTAAGGATTGTCCGGACTAAAACTGGTGTTTTCACTCTGTGGGGATATTTTCGGATTGTGTCCAAACATCTCACTACTGCACGCCTGGAAAAATCTTGTCTCAGGACTCTCTTCACGAATGATCTGCAATATTTCGCCTACGGCGTAGCCGTTGATCTTTTCCACTTCCCTGGGAGCGTCCCATGAATAGGGGATGAAGCTTATCCCGGCCAGGTTGAAGACAAAATGAGGCTTCTGGTCTTTGATGAACTGTCTAAGTAAATCGCCATCGCTGATACTCGACTCAACAAGCTGTAATCTGTCGTGCGGCAGGGAAGAAATTGTGGGCCCTGTCATATCGGTAGATAAAAGAAATCCGATGACAGAATATCCTTGTTGATTTAACAAATGGCTCAGAAAATAACCATCCTGGCCACCCACACCAAGTATGAGCGCTGTCGGTTCACTTCGCATTTTGCCGACCCCTGATATAAAAAAATAAAACTCAGGAAATGGAGTTCACAATATTGACTCAACCTTATAAAAGATTTGTAACAGATTTCTTGTATAATACCAAATAATATGATAAATTCTCACCATCTTAATCTTCCTAACACTTTAATTTATTAACTAGTTCTTGATTAAAATTGCACGATGCTGTGTGTTTGGGAAGTTATTTTACTTGATAAACTGAATACTGGATGGAACCACATGGATGATAATCAACCCGGAAATAGCGCCGCAAACCCCAAAAGAGCTATAATAACCGGAATAACCGGTCAGGACGGCGCATACTTAGCTGATCTGCTCATTAAGAAGGGATACGAAGTCTGCGGTGTCAAGAGAAGAAGCTCGCTTATAAACACCCAGCGTATAGACAGTCTCTACGAAGACCCAAGTATCGGCAATCGTAAGTTTTTCCTAGAATACGGGGATCTTACGGATTCAACTAATCTTATCCGGATCATCCAACAGTTTCAACCCGATGAGGTCTACAACCTTGGCGCTCAAAGCCACGTAAAAGTCTCATTTGAGACACCGGAATATACCGCCAACTCGGACGCGTTGGGGACCTTACGATTGCTCGAAGCCCTGCGCATACTGAACATGGCCGATAAAGTACGCTTCTATCAGGCCTCCACCAGCGAGCTATATGGATTGGTTCAGGAAGTTCCTCAGAAAGAAACAACGCCATTTTATCCGAGGAGTCCTTATGCTGTCGCCAAATTGTATAGCTACTGGATTGTCCGAAATTATCGTGAAGCCTACGGTATATTCGCATCAAACGGCATATTGTTCAATCATGAGTCGCCTCTTCGCGGGGAGACTTTCGTTACCAGAAAGATAACTCGTGCAGTAGCGCGAATAAAACTGGATATGCAGGACAAATTATATTTGGGCAACCTGGATGCAAAACGCGACTGGGGCCACGCGAGAGATTATGTGGAAGCCATGTGGTTAATACTGCAACACCACGAACCTGACGACTTCGTTGTCGCAACAGGAGAGAACCATTCTGTAAGAGAATTCGTGGAACTCGCTTTCAGGGAAGTGGGCATATCGATACGTTGGGATGGCGAGGGTGTCAATGAAATAGGAATGGATGACATTACCGGCAGACAACTTGTATTTATCGACCCTCGCTATTTCAGGCCAACCGAGGTCAACGAACTGCTGGGTGACGCGTTCAAGGCCAGTGCAGTCCTGGGATGGAAACCGAAAATTTCTTTTCACGACATGGTTAGGAGAATGGTCGTCTCCGATCTGAAAGAAGCAGAAAAAGCGCTGTTATGCCAGACTAATGGATTTTAAGACCGAGAATAAACATGTTTAGGTTAGTTCTTTTCGATTCCTAGGCCAACCAGTAAATTACATATATACAGACCATCAACCACAATGTGACACACGTGAGCAAAGGACGGTCGGTCAACAGGACTTCGGTTGGTGAACCGCCATCTTCTTTATGGTAAATCAAATAAAGGTATCTGAAAATCCCGTAGGTCACAAAGGGAATCGTCAACATCATTTTCTCGGAACGGAGGTCATTGCCCTCCCCAGCCTTCACAGAATAAAGACAATAAAAAATGAAAGTAGATGTAGTAACAATCTGAAGCAACTGGTCGAGGAAACCAACACTATAGCTGTCAAGCACCGGTCTGTGATTTACCGCTTCATCATCCAGAAACATGACCTCGTGTCTTCGCTTACCAAGAGCGAGAAATATCGCTACCGAGAAGGTGCATAAGACGAGCCAACTGGAAACGCCTTCGCTCAGGACGGTAGCCCCCGCAAGCAAGCGTAGCAAAAAACCCGTGGAAATTGTCAACACGTCAATGATTACCAGATTTTTTAGTTGCCACGAGTAGAGAAATTGTAGAAACATATAACCGACCAGGATACCAACTGACCAACAAGGGAGAGCGAAAAGTAGCGTGTTTAGAAACATCAAGGTTGTTAAGCTTGCTGCCAGGGTCATTGCTATCCGTGGTGAGACAGCGCCCGACGCTAGAGGCCGATTACGTTTGACGGGATGGCTCCTGTCTTGATCCATGTCCATGTAATCGTTAATTATATATGTAACAGATGCGGCTAGACAAAAACTGATGAAAACCCCGAGGGTTTTTATCATGTCATGAGGGAAAAAGAGCCTACCTGAGAAAACAAGGGGCATCAATACGAAACCGTTTTTCATCCATTGATGCGGTCTGATCAGCTTAATTAGTGAACTTGTTGAATTCATATATTTCACTTTAACAAATTTCCCCGTAAAAACTATTCACAAACTCTCATTTATAGAAGTTGAGAATCAGCGTTCAGGGAGGACCACTAACGGTTTAGCAGCATTATAGAGATCAGAACACTAATTACTTACGCAGACAATCCTGATTCTTCAGGTACCATTCGTAAGTTTTCGACAAGCCCTCACGCAGTCCTATAGACGGTTTCCAGCCGAGTCCTGTTAATTTTGAAACATCTAGTAATTTCCTGGGGGTTCCGTCCGGCATACTCGTGTTGAACTTGATCTGGCCTTGAAAACCAACCACGTCTTTAATCATGATGGCTAATTCGTTAATTGATACATCTTCTCCTGTCCCGATATTTATTGGTTCGCCGGAATCATAGTTTTCCATCAAGAAAACGCAAGCATCCGCCATGTCGTCGACGTGTAAAAATTCCCTCAACGAATTACCCGATCCCCAAATTTCAACAAACCCGGATTGTGACATTTTGGCTTCGTGGGTTTTGCGCAAAATCGCCGGGATGACGTGTGAATCTTCCAGGTTGAAGTTATCACCCGGCCCGTAGAGGTTTGTTGGCATTACTGACACGCAGTTCATACAATACTGCTTTCTGTAGGACTGGGCCATAACGATCCCGGCAATTTTTGCCACAGCATAGGGTTTGTTGGTTGGCTCAAGTGGCCCCGACAAGAGATAATCCTCCCTCAACGGTTGAGGAGCAAGTCTGGGATAAATACATGAACTGCCCAGAAACATGAATTTCTTAACTCCAGTAACGTAGGCCGTATGCATGAGATTTGATTGGACCATTATATTTTCGTAAATAAATTGTGCTGGGTAATTACTGTTCGCCGCTATCCCACCTACTCTGGCTGCGGCATCGAAGATCCAGTCCGGTTGGAGTCTTTCAATAAGATCCAGTGTAGCTTTTTGATCGATCAAATCTATTCGTTTTTCAGGTAAAACTAACCGATAACCTTTAGTTACGAGTCTTCTGCTTATGGCTGATCCAACCATACCATTATGGCCTGCCACATAAACTCTTATGTCTGAAATTGCTGCTCTTGTGGTTTTGGACCCTTGAACTAGATTTTTAGGTGTAGACTGCTTGTTCATTCTTTTAACCGATCCACCCATTCTAGGGATATTTTCCAGATATCAGAAGCCAACTTCGAAGGCGCACCCGTTAAACATAAAGTTTCAATAAGTGGAGCGTCAAGAGTTTTCCTATCGCCTTTCCGGGTAGCTCATTTCGTTTTTGGAATATGCGAATCGCTGATGATAAAATCTACTCCGCCAAGGGAATAACATCCGTCTCCATGTTTCGGAGCGATGCGTATGAACCGGGATTTATTAAGTAATTTCGAAAAGAACTCTCTCGTTTGCATGCCACCCCCTGTTACTTTGGGAATTACGCCTATTTCTGCGAAAGAGGCGCCATCTTGAGAGCAACATATGGAATAGCAATCGTTGCCGTCAGCAGAAATCTGTAAACCTTCTACAGTGTCCTCGGGCTTCGCGAAGGTAACAAAACTCGAAATATCTTTGAGTATTAGGCATTCAGGGTTGTTCCAAGGCGTTCCATTAGCTGGAAACACCGCATCGCACAACAATTTAGGGTCTCCTGCTACATTAGAGGCCTCGACAATTTTAACATGTCCTCTAAACCGGTGTTTTCTAGTATAATCGGGGTCATATTGGTATATGAAAGTATCACCATTATAATAGTCCCGTAGGGCTTTTTCTGGCCAACGATAGCTGCAAATCAAATGGTAGTCAGGCCTGTCTATGTCTAACTCAGGTTCACCTTTGATTATGACTGATATGGCTTCTCTCCCGTTAATTACGTAATAATCTCCCAAATTCAGACCTGACTGCCCAAAATTCTTTTTGGCTCGTACTAATTGGAGTAGCAACCCTATTGCAATAGGCCATCTGTTATGTTCCCAACGAATTAGTGGTCTAGATATCTTTTCTGCTTCCAAAAAGCCGCACAAGCATTCTGAAAGTTCCTTTATACGGATTTCGTTCTCTGACAAACACCTAGGAGCATATTCAACAGACGAGCGTTCTCGGAGATCGTACGTACTCCATAAGGTTGCGATTATGGAACAGGTTATTAGGGCTAATCCAGTCCAAAGGGTAAGACGTGATCTATCAAGGCTCCACTGAAAACATTTGGTGAACCCTAGGCTGTCA
>JACWAG010000419.1 GCA_014874425.1 Syntrophaceae bacterium
CAGCCACCAGAGAACTAATAAACTGGGTTAGAGCGTTGAAAAAGGATCCTGATTTCAGGCCAAAGGATTTGGTCCAAGGCAAAATACCTTATCTCGGCATTTTGTTTAAGAAAAGTTCTGACTATCAGTTGTCTGTTCAACAGTCCAGAAGACTTCGCTCATAACAAAAACAACAGGTGGCCTAGGTAAATTAAATGTTTGTAGATTTTTTTTATATCCTAAGGGAATCCGGAGTGCCAGTGGCGCCAACTTCGTTTCTTCGTCTCCACAAAGCATTGGCATTAGGACTTGTCAACGGTCTGAGCGATTTCTACACGGCGGCCAGGACTATTCTTGTCAAAAGTGAACGATATTTTGACATTTATGACAGGGTATTCGCCCATTTTTTTCAGGGAGCGGAATTACCGGACTTCAAAGGTATCGATTTGGAAATTGCGGCAAAGGAACTGCTTGAGGAATGGTTGAAGCACCCGGAGGACATGGCTAATGCGCTTGGAATTTCCAAGGAAAAAATGCAGTCGATGACACCTGAGGAGTTGCTCAAATACTTCCTCGACCGATTGAAGGAACAGACGGAAGCTCATCATGGAGGAAGTCGCTGGATTGGAACGGGCGGCACATCCCCTGTAGGACATTCTGGCTATCATCCGGGCGGCATGAGGGTCGGTGGTCAATCCCTTCATAAGAGCGCTATCAAAGTGGCTATGGACAGAAGATATAAGGATTATTCGCTCGAAGCCCCCTTGACCCAAGCTCAAATGGGAGAAGCGTTGAAAAGACTCCGACGAATGGTCCCCGTCGGGCCTAAAGATCAGATCAACATAGACGACACGATACGGGCTACCACCAGGAACGCCGGCGAGATCGAGATAGTTTTTGACAGAAGCCTGCGGGACAGACTGAAAGTAATACTCCTTATTGACAATGGCGGTTGGTCGATGGATCCATATATAGATCTTGTCCAGACACTGTTCAACTATACTCGCGCTCAGTTTAAGGACGTCAAGATTTTTTATTTTCATAACACAATCTATGATTTCGTATGGGAGGATCCTCCTAGGCGCTATAAGCCGCAGAGAGTTCAAGACCTTGCTACTTGGGATCGACAATCAAGATTGGTCGTAGTAGGCGACGCGAGTATGGCGCCTTATGAACTAATGGCCACTGATGGATCAATACATATTGAGGAAAGAAGTGGGTTGCCTAGCATTGACAGGTTAAACCTCTTGGCCCAAACCTTTCAACGTTGCGTTTGGCTAAATCCCACTGCTTACAGATTGTGGTCCTTGACTCGAACCATAGGGGTCATCTCGTCAATTTTTCCGATGTTTGAACTCACTCTAGATGGTTTAGATCGCGCTGTGACTCACCTCATGTCCAAGAATTGATTTTTTAAATGTCAACTGATCTATCGTCAATTCTGAACCCAATGTCCTGAGTGGCGCTGCAATTCTTTCACGATTTCAAACGTTTTTAGATGTTAACGGCGTTGAAATGGCCCCCAGATCCAAAAAAACAGTTCGATTGTTTCTCAAAAAGACACTGATTTATTTCGTGATCTGCCTGTTAATCGCAACTGTGGTGATCGGTTCGATCATTATTTGGACTTTCGAAGTAAAATTGCAACGATGGCCTATGATGATATTCAGCGCCCCTACGACGATCAAAGAAGGAAACAATTTAGAGGACATTCAGCTTATAACTCGTTTAACCAGGTTGGGTTATTTGACAAATGACTCTCGAGATCCTGTTGTAGGTGAATGGCGACAAACTGGATCAGAACTCAAAATTTTCCTTAGATATTGTCCATTCGTAGGAAACAGACTTATTGAAGGGCCTGTAACAATATCATTGGATGACGACACTGTTAAGTCCATACGACTTATGCGATCATCTCAGGATGTTAAGAGTTTTGAACTCGAACCTGAGCTATTGGGAATAGTTCCGGCCAAAGGTCGATCTCCTGAGATGTGTATTCCTATCCGACTTGATCAGGTTCCTTCCCTACTCATAGATTCCATCTTGCTGACAGAGGACAATCGTTTTTATTCTCATAACGGAATTGACTTAATTTCCATATATAGGGCCCTTATATCAAATCTGCAGGCTGGTCGGTACGTTCAGGGGGCCAGCACAATAACGCAGCAGCTAATTAGAATGACGCTGCTGAATCCCGAAAAAACTCTCGGGCGGAAGTCTATGGAGATTGTTCTTTCTCTTGGCGCTGACGCTATTTACAGCAAAAATTCCATTTTGGAAGCATACTTGAATCGAGTTTATCTCGGGCAATTTGGATCAATGCCGATCATTGGCGTTTCAGAGGCCGCCCGGAACTTTTTCGGCAAATCAGTTGACCAAATTGATGTCTGCGAGTGCGCGTTGATTGCGGCGATAATCAGGGCTCCAAATATCATAAATCCATTCAAACATCCTTCGCGGACTCAGGCCAGACGAAATATGATTCTGGGATTGCTTTTCAAGCACGGCAAGATTTCCCGCGACACATATGAAGAGGCCATCTCTAAACCGGTTCAAATGTTCAAACCCGGAGCGCCTTTACCGAGGGTGGGATCATTTATCGAAATGGTAAAACAACAAACATTGAAGGAAAAGACTTCGGATCACGCACCGCAAAACTGTGTGGCCACATCAATGGATCCGGCTCTGCAAGCCGAGTTGGAACTGAAACTACGAAAGTTGGGAGAATTCGCGCAGCAGGGCTACGCGATTGTGGCTAATCCCAAGTCCGGCGGTATCCTGGCGTATGTGACCCCAACGTCGGAAAGGTGGGATGGATGTGGCGGTGACATGGAACTGTTCTCTCCAATGG
>JACWAG010000420.1 GCA_014874425.1 Syntrophaceae bacterium
CAGATCATTCAACTGCTCAAACTACCGGACAACACGATCAAGATCTTTGTTGAGGGACGTTACCGCGCTCAAATCAGACGTTTCATTGAACAAGACCCCTATTTTATGGTTGAGATCAGTCCAATTGATGACGAGATCGCGGGTCGTGAAATTGAGATCCAGGCCCTTGTAAGAGGGTTGCGCAATGTATCGGAAAGCTATGTGGCTGCGGACAATAAGGCCCCTCAAGATTTTCTTAACGCAATCAAGTCGATTAACGAACCCGGTCGTCTTGCCGACACAATTGCAGGGCAAATCAGCCTGAGGTTGGAGGATAAACAGGCCTTGCTCGAAAAAGTCTCGGTTCGGCAGAGGATAGAGCGTTTGCTTGAGTTGATGCAGAGTGAAATAGAAATCTCGGAAATTGAAAAAACAATTCGTGAGCGCGTTAAAAAACAGATGGAAAAGACTCAGAAGGAATACTACCTGAATGAGCAAATGCGCGCTATTCAAAAAGAGATGGGAGAAAAGGATGAGTTCAAGACCGAAATAGCCGAGATCGAAGAGCAGTTGAAACAAAAGCAGTTAACCGAGGAAGCCGAGTCGAGAGTTCGAAAAGAAATTCGCAAATTGAAAATGATGGCTCCAATGTCGGCAGAAGCTACGGTCGTCAGAAATTACATTGATTGGTTCCTTGTATTGCCTTGGTCGGAAATCTCCAAAACAGAGCTTCATATAGATGAAGCCCAGCAAATCCTCGACGAAGATCATTATGGTCTAAGAGAGGTAAAAGAACGAATAGTAGAATATCTGGCGGTTCAAAAGCTTGCGGCTGATATAAAGGGACCTATCCTTTGTCTGGTCGGCCCACCTGGAGTAGGTAAGACTTCTCTGGCCAAGTCGGTAGCCCGTGCAACTGGACGGGAATTCGTTCGAATCTCGTTGGGTGGAGTTCGAGATGAAGCTGAAATAAGAGGACACAGGCGGACATACATCGGGGCCCTCCCTGGGAAGATTGTTCAAAGCATGAAGAAGTGTGAAACAATAAACCCAGTAATGTTGTTGGACGAAGTTGACAAAATGAGCACGGATTTCCGAGGAGACCCTTCCGCTGCTTTGCTCGAAGTCCTTGATCCAGAGCAAAATCATGCTTTCAACGACCATTATCTGGATATCGACTATGATCTCTCCAAGGTAATGTTTATAACTACGGCCAATACCCTCCATGGAATTCCCGCCCCTTTACAAGACAGGATGGAGATAATCAGGCTTCCAGGCTACACGGATTTCGAGAAGCTGAGAATTGCGGAACGTTTCCTTGTGCCGAAACAGACTAAATCCAATGGTCTGACGCCCAGTCACATTACTTTTTCTCGCAAAGCCATCATTCGTATGGCAAGGCGGTACACCCGGGAGGCCGGCGTTCGGGAACTTGAACGGCAAATCGCCAAAGTATGCCGCAAAGTCACCCGAAAGGTAGTAGATGGTTCAATTGCCAATGGGATCGACATATGTCCGCGTGACATTGGAAACTTCCTGGGCGCTCCCAAATTCAGATACGGAGCGAGGGAACAATCTCTAAAGATCGGCATAGCAAACGGATTAGCCTGGACTGAAGTGGGCGGAGAACTACTTACTGTAGAGGTTGCTCTAATGCCGGGGTCGGGGAAGTTTACGGTTACTGGAAAACTTGGTGAAGTCATGCAGGAATCGGCGCAAGCCGCAATGAGTTATGTAAGGTCGCGCGCTTTGAGCCTAGGCTTGAAGCCCGATTTTTATGACAAAATCGATATTCACATCCATGTTCCAGAAGGAGCGACGCCCAAAGATGGCCCATCGGCCGGCATAACCATGACTACCGCCATTTTGTCCGCGTTAACCAAGCAGCCTTTCCCAAACGATTTGGCCATGACCGGGGAAATCACGTTGCGCGGTCGGATTCTTCCCATCGGTGGTCTTAAGGAAAAGCTACTGGCAGCTAAAAGAGGCCTTCTATCAAGGATAATTATCCCACGAGAAAACGAAAGAGACCTGACCGAGGTCCCAAAAAAAATCAGGAGCGGTCTGGACATAATATTGGTTGACCACATGGATGAAGCTTTGCGAGTGGTTTTCCCTGAAATTCGAGACGCCTTTATACCTTCTGAACAGGTCACCGAACAATCTTTAGCTATTTTGAAACAATAAGCGGACAAATTGTATATATTTTTGTATTATAGGGAACCTGAGCAACTGTCAGTTTACTAATTTGTACATAATGGATTGAAGGAGTGACTTATGCTGAAAATGGATGGATCTAGAGTAAGGCTGACACCGGAGAACGTTCACACAATGTTGAAGCAGGGTCTTTCCTTTAGAGAAATAGCCTCTCGCTGCGATGTTTTTGAGGACGCCATTGACGCGTCATTGGTTCGATGGTTGAATCAGGGACGGTGGCCGATCGAAGACGATGTAGTAGCGGCGTAGGCCAAAGAGGGACGCGCCTTTAACAAAAGGTATCTGGACAAATAAATAAACATTTTGGGTTGAGTTGAATTTGAGAACGGAGCCTAGACAATAGGTTCCGTTTTTAGTTTATTATGGCGTCCATTTCGAAGTATCATATTGTTCCGTCGTATCGTAGGTTTTGACGGGCTTTGAATCAAACAAATAAACTTTTAGGGCGCTTCTCATGGAACTGCATTACATAATCTTGGCATTGATAGCTGGAGCATGCGGCCCAACGCAAGCAGGAATCAACTCGCAGCTCGGTTCAATGACCGGAGGGCCTTCTATTGCAGCTACGATTTCATTTATCGTCGGAACTTTAGGCCTGTTGGCTTTTGTTCTGGTTTCCGGAGTGACTTGGCCACCTGTACGAACTTTGATGGTGATACCCTGGTGGATGTGGACGGGAGGATTTCTAGGCGCCATTTTGGTGTTTATTTCCATAATACTTGCGCCCAAGCTTGGAGCGGCCACAACTCTTGGACTGATTGTAGCCGGCCAAATGATAGCATCCTTGATACTGGACAATTTCGGATTGGTTGGCTATGAAGAGCATCCCGCAAATATCTGGAGAGTTTTAGGAGTGGGGCTCCTCCTGGGCGGCGTCGCCTTGATAAAAAAGTTTTAGTGTCAGTAAATCAGTTGATCTTTCGAGGAAATGATCCGATAAATTTAGGCCCAATAGTGAATAAAACCGCCAAATAAAACATCAGCGTCGTCGCCACAGCGGGATGTAAAGTGATTAACGGTTCCAGAGCCATGAAAAGACCAAACGAAATGATACCTGAGGCAACGGGGAAAAAGAAATCCCTAACACGGACAAATCCGAGACGGACACGGCAATAACCAAAGGTCAAGCAGGCCATAAACAGCTTGGTAAAAATGATTACCAGGCAACCTCCTTCCAGTTTCAGCATCGGAACAAGAGTAAAATTAAGAATTAAATTCACCACCGTTGTGGCTATTTGAAACACCAACAGTATTTTTGCCGCCCCCGCTACCATCATCACATAAGAAAAAAGATTGTTCTGGAAAGAAATGGGAATCGTCCAGACAAGATATTTCTGCATCCAAACGGCGTCACTATATTTGGCCGGATAAATTAGCCCTATTATCAAGGAACTTTCAGAGTAAAGAAAGAAAATGATCGGCAGCGCGATTGCCATAAGCCATTGGGCGTTCCTCTTTATCAGGTCTCCTGCTTTGTTTCTATTTTGCCACCATAGTGTCGCCAACAGAGGGAAAATTACCCACCCGAGAAACTGTTCAGAACCCAAAACACTAAGAGCGTCAAGTATATTCCATGTAGCGCTGTAGAAGGCCACACCATCTAAACCAGTTTCTTTCTGGAGAAAAAAGATATTGGTTTTGTTGTAAACCACACCGAGTATTTCAATTAACGCGAAAACCAGAGACATCTTAAACATAGAGTTAACAGACGCCCAACAGCCGGACAGGATTTCATTTTTTGGATGTCCTTGCAGATAGATTTTGTATCCAAAAACAATTCGAGTGATGCCGGACACAAGCTTAAAAACAGCGATGTATATAGCGCCCAGGCCAAGGGCAGCAGCAATAAACCCATATCCATAGGAGGCCACTGATCCGGTTACCTTTATTCTCGCCTCTACATTTTGCCGACCATTTACCCTCAATCCTGCGAAGAAAGTTTCCGCCAAAGCTTCAACTGAAAACCCCAAAGACATTATCGCCAAAACAGCGCTCAACTCAGCGTTCAACTGCTGGCGCCACGCAAAAATTAGGACCCCAAAAAAACAGGCGACAAAAAGGGCGATTTTAATTATTTGAACACTTATAATAAGCCGCCTGGATTCAGACTCGCTGACATTTCCAAGCTTTGACACAAGCGGATAATAAAGTCCAAACTGTATTATGGTCTGAACAACAGCGCCTCCAGCCATGGCATACATGACCCGGCCGTAGTCTGAAGCGTTTATCCAAGCCAAATACAGGAAGAAGGCGGTGCTCAGCACGGCCTCTACCGCTTGTGCTGAAAGAAGATAAGCCAGACGACTCAAGATGCTGTCATGACGGGAATGTGGACTATTTGATCTATTGGACTTGAACATAAACCTCCTGGAATTTATGACGCAAATGGGTCGAGTCCAAATTCGAATGGACAATTTAACATTTTGACGCCAGTTTCGTAACCTTAATCCCAGAAAGGTTGAACCTCTTTGCGTTAATACGTTATGTTATGTGAATATCCCTCAAACGGTTCACAAAAATCAGGAGTCGGGCCTTTTGAAGATAGATGACCTTTTAGTAATGTGTTGGCGTTCGGTGCTGCGGAACCGACGACGTTACAAAGCTGTAGTGATAGGAATAGCGCTTGGCACCGCTGGTTTCATAATTGTTCAGACAATGGGTGATTCGGTTGAGAAGAAAATGGGGGAACACCTTGAGTTGTTAGGCGAAGCCACGGTCATGAAGGCGGTTTGGCGAAACGACGACAATTTTCATCCCGGCGAATATAGCATGGGGGATGTTAAGAAACTCAGGGCCATTCCCAACATGATGGCTGTTGCTCCAGTAGTTTCAGTACCAGCGATAGACGCGTTTTTTCAGGATAACGAATGGAACCCTGGTTTGATAGGAGTTGATCAGGAATTCTGGTTGACCCAAAGTTCGCAACTCAAGCAAGGGAGATTAATTGGCGCCACTGACATAGTAGGAAGAAAAAAGGTGTGTGTCTTGGGTGAAGACGTGGTCAAATATCTTTTCGGCAAGGAGATTCCGGTTGGTCAGTCATTAGGAATTGGCAGTTTGAAGTTCGAGGTAATAGGTCTTCTGGGTGGCATACAGCAGAACGATATCCAAAGATATATAGTCATCCCTTTGACCACAGCGCAAAACCTGTTCTCCGGCCTGGAAAAAATTAGGGAAATTTATATTCGGGTGAATAACTGGAATGATGTAGAGCCAATCAGGGAAGCCGCCCTAAGAATCCTGAGAAATAATCACAAAGGTTATGAACAGGGAATTGACATTACGTACTACCCTAAAAGAATTCAGAAGGTCAAATCCACGGTTTACCTCGTAAAGCTATTTGTTTACGCCGCACTGGGGATTACCATCCTTTTAGGCGGTTTGGGTATTATGGCGGTGATGTTATCGGCTATTCAGGACCGTACTCGGGAAATAGGTTTGAGAAAAGCGCTGGGCGCCAAAGAGGACCTGATATTATTACAGTTTTTGCTTGAGGCTGTCCTCATAAGCTTGATGGCTGGATTTATAGGGGTAATAATCGGCGTACTTTCTGTTACTATATTTAAAGGTCCTCTGGGAGTACAAATATCAGGTTTGACACTTTCTGTGAGCATCGTGAGCGGAATTCTTTTTACGGCCTTTCTGGGGATTGCGTCAGGCCTTTATCCTTCATTGAAAGCGAGTCGTATGGACTCCGTAACCGCAATGCGTTTTGAGTAAGCTTATGGATAATCGGCAAGCCGGAAGATGCATTGGAATTGGAAACAGATATCGAACTTTTAAAGACAAAATATATAGCAATGTAATACAACCACTCGTAGCGTCACGCAACACACCCCACTATGACGCCCTGGGGGTGGCTCTAGGTCTGGTTGTTGGACTAGGCGCTCCTTTAGGCAGCCACATGCTTGTTCTTGGCTTGTTGAGGCTGGGGCTCAAGTTCAATGTCATAGTCGCTTTCGGCTTCACCTTTGTTATAAATCCTCTCAATGCCGTTCCCATGTATTATGGATATTATTTACTCGGATCATTTGTACTGGGAGAGCCTGCCTCGCTTGACTTCGAGAAGTTTAGAAAAACAATCAGCCCGGTCATTGAGTGTGAATACTTCTGGGAATCCATGCTGACTTTTTTCCGTCTTAGCGGCGCGATACTTTTACGGTGGTTAACGGCTGCGATCTCCCTAGCTATTACATTTGGGGCCTTGGCGTATGCGCTCACATATTCCATTCAGCGGAAAAGACTACATACGGCAGCCTTGCGGCTTGGTCTGGAATATCATAACCTAGTGGTAAAATTGCACGAAAACGTTTCCATGTCCGATGTCTCTGATCAGGACTAAGACAGGGCCTATTTCAAACAAGGATCCTAACGATTATCTGTTGAACTTGAAGTTCTCATTGTTTGTTTTGTTGAATCTGAATCCAAATTTTTGAACAAACTGTTCTCGAAGGAGAAAAAATATGACAAAAAGCGACGAGCCTGGGTCCAAAGGCAAACTTAACATTGGAGAAGTAAAAAGCCTAAAAGTCGAGGTTCTCTCTGAAACGGGCTGGTTCGACAATGAGATCATAAGAAAGAATATGATGGACCATGGAGGCATGACTACGAGCCAGTATGAAATCCCTTGGGACCCGGACAATGCTGGAGGATATTCAGCCCTGATAACAGTTGTTTCCCTGGATGATAAAGAAACCAGAATACTTCTGGATACGGGTTGGAGCAACGAGTGGATGAATTACATCTTCACGGAAAAGAGTAATGTAGCTGGTATGCTCAAAAATGACCAAATTGATTTTATGGTTCTATCGCATTGGCATTTGGACCACTTTTGGGGTATCGAGTCCACTTTAAAACACAAGCCTGATATTACACTATATGCGCCTTATACCTGTTACCCTGAGGACATGTCACTCTTGAAGGGAGAAAGACATCTAAAGGTCAGAAACAAGGCCGGTCAAGAAGTCCTAATATGTAAAAATGACACGCCGCACATGGGTAAGCTGATTTTGTGCGCGCCGGAAGGGGAAGAGAACTCAGGAATCTATAAATTGATGCCGGGGGTTGCTCTGAAAATGTTCGATGTGCCGATAATACTTAGGGTGAGGGGCGAAAACGTTCTATATTTCAACATTAAGGATAAGGGCTTTGTTACTGTTACTGGATGTGGACATCCTGGTGTCTTGAGTATTCTGTCGTTTGCCAGGGACAACTTCGAAGAATACAAGGCTTATGGATGTTACGGAGGTCTTCATATAGCGGCTTTTGAACAGTGGGACCCAAAATTTGATGAATTGATAGAGGAAGTAAAGTCATTCAACATGACCAAAATGGGGTGTAACCACTGCACCGGGTGGATTTGGGCCGAGAAAGCCACTACTTCTGGGCTCCCAATTATTCAAGGGACAGACAAATACAAAACCTATACTAGACATTCCACATCTAACAAAGGGAACCATGTGTTTCTTACAAATGGTGATTCAGTTGTTTTCTGATCTCAAGGCTTGACCTCATTTTGTATTGCTGGGAATTAATAGACATTGCGGCTTCCGCTGAGGTTTTATAGCTTGACGGCCTGAGACCCTCATGATCATTTCTATCTTGCGCTTGACGCATCTGAGCACCCATTAGTCTAAAATTGCATCAATATTACAATAGAAGACAGGAATGAGTTGAGCAA
>JACWAG010000421.1 GCA_014874425.1 Syntrophaceae bacterium
GAGATGCATAGCGCACATCGACGCCAAACGTAAAGCCCTTGGAATAGACAAAGCCCGTGAAAGAGTGCTCATGGACATGGCCATGAGACGTGATATAGCCGGTTAATTCAACTTTGGTTGAGATTGATTGCAGGGGGGAGACCCAGTGGTTTCCTCTCTGCCTCAAAATAATTAGCACAAACGTTTTCAGAGGAGGATATATACAGTGTCCAAGATAATCGCAGCGAATGTCATAGCCGGCGCTCACAAAGTTTACGAGAAAACCCGTAAACGTTTTGAGCAAGCGGTGCAAAAATATGGTCAAAAACAGGAAATAGCGTTCCCCAACACTGGTTACTATCTGCCTGTCATTTATGGTATTTTAGGGTTTCCCGTTAAAAACCTTGGAGACGCTGGACTGGTTCTGGACAGATCCGAACAACTAATTCCACCGTTAGTTCGTGAAAAAGCGCATCTACCTTACTTGGGCCCGGTACTGGATGCGGGTATGGCGACCCTCTTCAATTTTGAGATTCTGGAAGCCATAAGATATCTTGAAGACCCGGATTTCTATTTGCCTGCGGAAGATCCGACTGACGATAAACTGTGGTTGGGCGCGGCTGACGATATTATCCTCAGGAAAAGGGGTGTTGAGTTTGTTGATGGTACCGCTCCCGGCTTTGCAGCAATAGTTGGTTCCGCGCCAACCAAAGAAATTGCCGCTGACATGGCCCTCGAATTGCAGAAAAAGAATCTTTATGTCTTTATGGCCGCAAACCACAATGGCACCACCTTCAGCCAGCAACTTAAAGAAGCTGGTGTCCAGGTCGGTTGGCCCACAAGACTTGTGCCCTTTGGGCCAGATATCTCTTCAGCTATTTTTGCCGTTGGTTTTGCTACTAGAGCGGCCCTTAGTTTTGGTGGAATTCAGCCTGGCGATTTCAGGAAGGTCCTGATTTATAATAAGGACCGCGTATTCGCATTTGTGCTGGCGCTTGGTGACGTTTCCGATGAATGGTACGCCGCTGCCGCAGGCGCGATCAATTACGGGTTCCCGACCATCGCTGACACGCCCATACCGCAGATCCTTCCTACAGGTGTATGTACTTACGAACACGTAGTTTCAAATATTGCCCATAAAGACATCGTCGCAAAGGCTATTGAAGTTCGTGGTCTCAAAGTTACGGTAACCGAAGTTCCAGTACCCGTAGCTTACGGTCCCGCATTCGAAGGTGAAAGAATTAGAGGCGACGATATCTACATGGAAGCTGGCGGTGGAAAGACAACCGGTGTTGAATTAACCGTCATGAAAGATATGAATGAGATCGAAGACGGGCAGGTTGACCTCGTTGGGCCGGATCTTAAAGATATAAAGCCCGGAACTCGTTTACCGATAGGTATTTACGTGGAAGTAGCCGGACGGAAGATGCAGTCTGACTTCGAACCGATTCTGGAACGCCAAATTCATCATTTGATCAATTACGCGCAGGGATTGATGCATATCGGACAGCGCGACATCGCTTGGGTCCGTATTGGCAAAGGGGCCGTGGAAAAGGGATTTTCTCTCAAGCACATAGGGTCCATTCTGCATGCTAAATATCATCAAGATTTTGGAGCGGTTCTTGACAAAGTAAAAGTCACAATTTTTACAGATCAGGGAAAATGTGACGAACTGCTGAAGAAAGCGCGGGAATCCTACGCGGTCAGAGACTCAAGAGTTCAGGGCATGAAAGACGAGGACGAAAACACCTATTATTCATGTACTCTTTGCCAGAGTTTTGCTCCTACCCACGTTTGCGTCGTTACGCCGGAGAGAGCAGGTCTCTGCGGCGCTTATAACTGGCTTGATTGCAAAGCGTCCAACGAAATTAACCCGACGGGGCCCAATCAGCCCATTGAAAAGGGTAAGGTTCTGGACGAAAGATTGGGTCAGTGGGAAGGCGTTAACGACTTTGTAAGTAAAGCGTCGCGTGGAAAAGTTGTCGGGTGCAGCGCGTATTCAATCATGGAGAGCCCCATGACTTCATGTGGATGCTTTGAATGTATTGCTGCAGTGCTTCCCGTGGCCAATGGGATCATGAGTGTTGACCGTGATTACAAGGGAATGACTCCATGTGGTATGAAGTTTACCACTCTTGCTGGTAGCGCAGGTGGCGGAAATGTTACCCCGGGCTTTGTTGGCCACAGCAAACTCTATATAGTTTCCGACAAATTTGTTTCCGCCGAAGGTGGGATCAAACGAATGGTCTGGTTGCCCAAAAACCTCAAGGAAATGCTTAGAGACAAAATAAACGCTCAAGGCGAAAAAATGGGCATCTCCAATATGGCGGACCGAATCGCAGATGAAACTATAGGAGTGACGGAAGACGAAATTCTGCCGTTCCTCCAGGAAAAAGAGCACCCGGCGTTATCCATGGATTCAATCGTCGGGTAATATTTCTTTATAAATAGTGTTTTTTCAATTGACCCTTCCCAAGGTAGGGGGTTAATCTAAGAAGACCCCCTGCCTAAATTATATTTTTTTGGAACCGTCAGATTTCTGTCAGGGGATTTTGCCTCGAGAGGGAGGTTTTATCGATGGCGCTTTCTGGAATTCAGATTTTTAAAATGATGCCGAAGAAAAATTGTGGAGAATGCGGTGTCCCCACTTGTCTTGCTTTCGCTATGAATCTAGCCGCTGGGAAAGCCGAACTGGCCCAGTGCCCATACGTTTCTGATGACGCGAAAGAAAAACTGGCCTCGGCCTCGGCTCCTCCTATTAGGACAGTTCAAATTGGAGTTGACGCTGCGGCCGTAAAAGTCGGTGGAGAAACGGTGCTTTTCCGCCATGAAAAAACGTTCAACAATCCTACAGGCCTCGGCTGCATGATTTCCACAAAGGAAACAGACGCAGAGGTTGACGCTAAGCTTAAAGCTTTTAAAGAACTGCGATATGAACGAGTTGGTCTCACTCTGAAACCCGAATTGGTCGCAGTGCAATATGAAGGTTCAACGGATCGTTTTGCAGCAATTGCGAAAAAGGCTAACGAAGCTGGCGCAGCCGTTATTCTAATGAGTGACAATTTGGACGCCTTGAAAGCAGCACTCGCTGATGTCGGCAAAAACAGGCCTTTACTCTACGCTGCTAACGAGACGAATATTGATTCCATGTCGGCCCTGGCAAAAGAATTTGATTGCCCGTTGGCGGTCAAGGCGGCCAAAGTGGGCGATGTCGCCAAACTTTCCGCGAAACTAACAGCCAATGGTCACAAAGACATCGTCCTATCGACCGACAATATCAATCTTGCCCAGCAATTGAGAGATCAGGTCATGATACGAAGGTTAGCATTGGAAAACCTCTATCGACCGCTTGGTTTCCCCACAATCGTGTTTCCATGCGCTATGGCTGACGACCCGATTGATGAAACTATTGTAGCTGGGACCTTTATATCGAAATATGCCGGAATCGAGATATTGAGTGATTTCAAAGGAGAGGTCGTATTCCCGTTATTGTTACAAAGACTTAATATTTATACCGATCCTCAGAGACCCATGACAACCGAACAGGGAATTTACCCGGTAAATAATCCTGATGACAAGTCTCCGGTCCTTATCACTAGTAATTTCTCGCTTACTTATTTTATCGTGTCTGGCGAAATTGAATCCAGTAGGATTCCAGCTTGGCTTTTGGTCCTAAACACCGATGGGCTGTCAGTGCTTACAGCATGGGCAGCAGGTAAATTTGTTGGTGACGTTATTGGGCCATTTGTGAAAAAGTGTGGAATTGCAGACAAAACGAATTTCAAAAAACTGGTAATACCTGGAGCGGCGGCAATCATCAGCGGCGATCTCGAAGAAGAACTCCCTGAATGGGAAATCTCCATCGGCCCGCGTGAGGGGGCTCATATTCCTGCGTATTTGAGGCAGAATTTCGCATAGTTTACAGAGATTTATTGTTTATTTTTACCCTGACCGGGACAAGATGATTCCGGTCAGGACTAACCCGTTATGACCAAGCTCGAGCACAAACGGCTTTCATATTCCTGCCGGGTATGTTACTTTAATGTTTTAAGAATTATAGTTCCATGACGGAACAGGAGATAAATCAGGAGGTACTCGTTCCATGATAAAGGTGGTGGCTGAGAACATCAACATTATGTCGAAGTATACGGGCAACGC
>JACWAG010000422.1 GCA_014874425.1 Syntrophaceae bacterium
CGGTTCATCCCGATGATCCAGAAAGTTTACTATTCACCTCTGGCGGCTCTTCTCCAGACTCGGGAGTCAAAACCTGATAGTGAGGAGGTGATATTTGCGTTCATGAGACGAACAGGTTGTCCCTTTTGGAACCCTGATGGGATTTTCAAGTGATTCAACTGGGAGTGAAAAAACATTTAATTGGTCAGCAATGTGATTTTGACCTTGATGTGTCGACTACAGTTGAGACCAATGAGTTAGTAGCGCTTACCGGAGCGTCCGGGGCCGGCAAGACCACTTTATTGCGCATAATTGCGGGGCTGGATGCTCCTGACGAAGGAGCCATTGTTGTCGATGGAGACACTTGGTTTCACAAAGGACAAGGAGTGCGTGTTTCTCCTCAAAAACGGAGTGTCGGGTTTGTTTTTCAGAATTACGCTCTTTTCCCGACCATGACGGTTCGTAGAAATCTCGAATACGCTGCGGGGCGACGAAAGGACCCCAGGGTTGATGAACTCCTGAAGGTTGTAGAATTAGAGAAACTTCAACATCGCTATCCGGAGACATTGTCGGGAGGTCAACAGCAGAGAGTCGCACTGGCCAGAGCGCTAATCCGCCATCCCAAAATTCTCCTTTTGGACGAACCTCTGTCGGCGCTAGATCACTCAATGAGAGAAAGACTTCAAGACGAGATCCTTCGGTTACGACTTGAACTAGGTTTAACGGTTCTATTCGTATCGCACGATCAGAATGAGATCTGTAGATTGGCGTCCAGAGTCATTTGCATGAAACATGGCGCAATTGTGTTTCAGGGGAGCGCTGAAAAAATGCTCAGCAGACAAACAGATGGCCCTGGAGGTTATGGTCCCGGTAAGATTACTGAGATCCGAGAAACTCCCATGGGATTGGTATTGGTCGTGGCGATAGGGACATTGGTATTTGAGATACCTGTTTCAGAGGATCATCTGGAAAGCATTCAAGGAAGAATTCGCTTAAGTGATTAAACCTGGAGTAGACGCCATGTCCGTGACCTCTTAATATATCAGAGATTATATGTCAGTATACCCGATAGTTTTTTTATGGTAGAAAGGCGCCAGTCAGGTCCCTACAGGGTGGCGACCTTTTTCAATATGATAAAAATAATCGCCGATGCGGTACCCAGAATAAAAGTTAAAATCAGCGCCCTGTCAAACTCGCCGGTAAAAACAGAATTGTAGATTTCGAGTGACAATGTGTTTGTTTTGCCGACAATATTTCCACCCAACATTAGCGTAAGACCAACTTCACCTATGGATCTTCCAAAGGCAAGAGAAAGTCCGCCGATGATACTTTTCTTGACGCTGGGGATTACAACATAAAAGAATGTTTGCCATTCTGATTTACCCAGGACATAAGAGGCCTCAACCAGGCTGCCGGCTGTGCTTTGGATCGCGGACTGAACCGGCTTGACGATCAACGGTAAGCCTGCAATGAATGAAGCAATGACTACGCCCCAGAAACTGAAAATTATTTGTACACCCAACATATCAAAAAGTAATTGGCCTATCGGTCCACCCTTGCCTAATATCAGGAGCAGCATGAAGCCTAGAGCAATTGGGGGGAAGACCAGCGGCAATGTGACAAAGATATCTATTATATCCCGCAATAACGATTTTTTTCTGCTGAGGTAATAGGCTAGGATGATTCCTATTGAGAGGTGCAATAAACATGTCACCGACGCCACTTTCGCGGTGAAAATCAAGGGAAACACTATGTTTGGACCACTGATCGCGTCAAACCACGCAAGAGTGCTCATAATTTATTGCTCTGCTTTAAGGGTTCCGCAGGTATCATTTGCTAAAGGCCCGATTTGGTGATTATTGTTTTAGCATCGGGATCTTTAAGTAAGAAATTCAAAAATTGTGATGTCTCAGGACGATTTTCAAAACCTTTAATCACTCCTATCACCAGATTTATGGGCTCATATTTGTCCTTATCCAGTACTACATAACCCCCAATTTTGTCTTTTACGTATATTGCGTCGGTAAGGTTGATGAACCCTGCTTCAACATCTTTGCTGATTATATAAGCCGATACTTGTGGGACGGTAGCTACTACGAGGATTTTTTTCTCGACCTTCCCGTTAAGACCGGTATTCTGTAAAAAATCTTTGGCGGCTTTTCCATAAATGGCTTGTTTGGGATCAGGAATGGCAATTTTAGATATGTAGCTTTTGGTAAGATCTTCCGGCTTGTCCAACTTGACGTTTTTCCCGTAAGCTATCACTAGAATCCCGTTACCAACTTTGTGAAACGAATCGAACTGAATGTCAGAAGCCTTTAAAAAATCATGCTCACCAAAAATGAGCGATACGACGCCGCTAGCTTTCGCTTGCATTATGACTTGACCCATGTGCCCGAAAATCTGATCAACCTTTGCGCCGGTTTTATTCTCATAAACCCTGATCACTTCTTCCAGCATGCGCTTATAGCCAGCCCCCGCCGCAATTACGAGTGTATCAGCCAAAGCGCTGGAAACAAAAAGGTTGAGAATTATCACAACAGTGATTAAGAAACGGGCCATCATGGCCTCCTTACCTGATGATGCAAAAAGGTCAAAATTCCTAATGCGGCCGTGGTTTGGGAAATTTACCCTTGTCGCCGGCGATTGTTTTTCTATGAACCGTAAGGACAAAATCGAGTCAAACCGAAGCAAGCGGCCGGTCCCGCTATGGTTACTCCGAAAACTAGAGTCTGTTTAAATCCTATGAGATCTTTGAGAGTGTCGTTTGTCAAAGCGCTGCCTGTTACCAAAGCCAAATCGCACCAGGCAAGATTTTCAGATGAGTC
Organism: Syntrophaceae bacterium; assembly: GCA_014874425.1. Taxonomy (GTDB): domain Bacteria; phylum Desulfobacterota; class Desulfomonilia; order Desulfomonilales; family Desulfomonilaceae; genus CAJBEZ01. The sequence goes on from JACWAG010000422.1 coordinate 2,808, forward strand.
TTCCGGGGGGCCTATGGTGACCCCAAATTTTTCATGGCCGATGTTGTCTTCATCCATATCGACCACCCTCAAATCAAATTCCGAGGAAAGAGCTTCGACCATTCTTGGCTGTAAGCCTACCATGGCGATACGAGGCTGACCATAATTTTCCCGGATATAGGATACGAGTTCGCGAGCGCACCGAGGGGGCGCTTCGTCTTTGCAATGGACTGTTTTGTCGGCGATCCCCAGATAACGGGTAACAGCGTTAAACGAAGCCAGGAAGATTGCTCTTCGGAAATTGTTATTCAGATTCATGTGTAGAACTTCGTTCATATCTCCGGAAAAATTCCCGTACATATCGGTGAAAGCCTGACCAAAACATCCCCTTAACTCAGCCTCCATCATGCGCTCTCTACCTTTGGTCAACGGATAATCTTTATCTTCGGGATTGCCTATAGCTTCTTCGGGAGAGAGAGTTCTTACACGAACCTGGATCGTTTCTGCGCCCAAATTATTTTCCTTTGAAAGCCGATCAAATGTTTTCCTGATTTCTTCATAGAAATTCATATAAAACTCCTCGAACCTGAACAATAATCGTGATGGAACGATCTTACCATTTACAGGGCATTTTTGTATGAGAAAATCAAGCAAGGTGTCAACGGTGTGTCGATCGCCATAAAATATCATGCTGCCGCCCCCCCAATAAAA
>JACWAG010000423.1 GCA_014874425.1 Syntrophaceae bacterium
CACCGCTAGTTGGTCCTTGCATTGAAAATCAACCGCTGAAGCTACTGTGTCATAAAAGTCGCCTTTTCTCAGTTGAGCGATGGATTGGTCCGCCACTGAATGATGATACAGCCCTTGTTCAAGACTATTAATGTTAAAAATGGCCAGATAAGTTTCGAAAGGGTACAAGGCGCCGGCGGACGCGACGTTCCTAAAATAGAAGTAACCTTGCCCGGATTTCTCTTTGCGAGTCAAGCAATGGCTAAGTTTCAGCACACGGCTAAGATCACGAAAACAAATTTCTTTAGAAGCCGGAGGTTTAAAAAGCCCAAAAAGTTCTGAGAGGGATCCTTGATAAAACTCCGTGTTCTGTTCAAGTTCAAATTCTTTTAAATCTTGGTAGGTTTTAAAAGTGTTCGGTTGATTCAACCAGTCGAGAGCGTGACCACTCATTTTGTAGCGATCATAGCTTGTGAAATCATGATAGTCTGCGGCGGTTAACAGCAAAAAAACCTCCCCGAATGATACGCGTGTCGTAAATGGACTTTCTCTTTACGTTAAAACCTTCAGCAGCTTCAGAAATTAAGAGCTAAATCGCTGAAAGCATTATTCGTTGAACAAGATAATGGGGCGCCCGCAAATGTAATTTATGCAATAAAATGAAAAATCATCCACCCCAAGGCATTTGAGCGTAAACTTCCGACAACTTATCGCGATATTCCTTAAAAAACCTCTCATGTTCTTTTTCCCACTTAGAGAGCATACTAAGGGCCTCAGACGCAGACCCTTCGGTCTTTTCCGCCATAGCCGCGTAAAACTCACTGAGATCCTTTTCAATTAACCATGCAGTATTAAATATTGTAACGTCGGGAACCATGGAACCCTGTACGCATTGTTCAAGAAATTCACTTTTGGCTCTTTGATCAAAATAGTTGGTTGGTGTTAATCCAGGGTCTTGAGCCATACTTAAGTCAATTTTATTACCTTGTTTCAAGTCATTAATTATGCTCTGAACAAACGCAATATGTTTCTTTTCTTCCTCAACCAGGCGCTTCAGTGCCGTAACCGCTGCTCCTATACCCATACGCTCAATTGAATCCTGGAAAAAACTCATACCAGTATTTTCCTGATTCAAAGCGTATTCAAAAATTTTCTCGAGTTTAGCGTCATTTACCATTTTCTCTAACTCCTCGTTCTTTACAAAATAATGTTTATTCAATACTGGATGGTCAAATCAAAAAATGGTTTGTCGGAAGGGTCGAAACGATGTAAGTGAACAATCACTTGCTGTCCGACCGACCTTCAGCGAAGGGATCAAAGAGGGTTATATCCCTCATTGCTCCAAAAGGACAAACGAGTCCGCACATTCCGCACGCTACACATTTCTCAACATCAAATGATACTGTCATTTCCGGACGTTTCATGCTTAACGCGTCCGTAGGACACAAGCCGGTACATGCCCCGCAATTCACGCATTTTTCGTCTTCCCTCCAAACCTTGTCAGATAAAGGTTCAACCACGACGCGGTTTTGTTCGAGAAATCTAATTCCCTCTGCTATGATATCTTCGGAACCTCTAAGCTCCAGCAATATTCTTCCTTCCTTGCGAGGAAGTATTTTAGCTTCCAGAATGTTGAACACCAGTTCAAAGTCCCGGGCGAGTCGGTATATCACCGGTTTGTACATGATATTGGATTTGAATATTAACAGGACATTTTTTGAGGTCATTTGAAATCCTTTCCTTTTTTGGACTAGGCGTTAGATTGAAGACCGTCTGCATAATCCACAGGCGTGAGTTCAATGTCGCCTGAAACGGCCAATTTGTCTTCAAAGATGACCAGAGCCGCCAGCACTCCATCAACGCTCATGGCCCATTCAACTGCGGACTTCATGTCTTGTGCGGACTTTATTCTATTCCCCAAGCCCGTAGCGACAGCGTCAGCCAAGCTAACATCGTATGAGACTACTGTAGCTGCGTCAGCTTTCCCTAGACTGGTTGACGGACCAACTTTAGCCGAAGATGTGCAAATTCCCAGGGGCATTGTGGTCGGCCCAATCTTGATCCCAAGCTTATCGCTAAGAGGTGACGTACCGGCGTGGATCCCGATCACTACAGGTCTGTTGACATGAACGAAGATGTCTCCACCATTTTCGACAATAATTTCGCGCGACAATTGTAAAAGATTTCTACCCACAAATTCAGCGACCGCTCCGGCGACTGCGGCCATGGGTCCAACCCGGGCTTTTTTCGCGGCGTTGATCATACGCGTAGGCGCTGACGAATCCAGGGGGTCCGCGTCAACAGGATCAAAACTTGTTAAGAATTGCCGCCTTCTCCCAATGGAGTCTTCAATCTGGGCCCTACATTCCATGACAAAAGTTTTAGCTTGATCCGCAAGATTACTAAGCGCTTTGATATAAAGGTCGGAAGTGTCCACGACAACCCTGAAGTTTGTGAATACATCGTCATTTGCAAATGACCTATATATCCTCGGTTCAGCAACTACAATGTTAGGTGAACAATTCATTTTAACATCTCAAACCCACTAAAAGGCGCTGATGGCAAAGTGTCCTGAGGCTCTCCCAATAAGAATCGTCCGGATTTAATCCAATCTCGCAGGATTACGGCAATCTCCAGGGCTGTGGAGTAACTGGCGAGCGGAGAGGTGGTTACCTTTTGTCCATTGAAATCCATTTCCCCAGTTTTAAGTTGAGCATAAGATACATAACCCAAAGGAGCCCCAGTCCCTTGCGGGTAATCAAGACCATAATCAACAATGGGGGCTAATATGTCATCGTCGGAGACAGAGGTGAACATGGCCATTTCTTCATTTAAAATAGGAATGGGAACGCCTATGCCAACATTTAGGGAACAACCATAGCCAGTCAGGGAAGCGCCTCGTAGATACTTGGGAGACATATGTTTCAAGTCTCCTTTGACTGAAAGGGTACCGGCGCCGCCCATAACTACCCCATTCTCAGACCTTTTTACATTTGGATTATGTTGGGTTCCATTCCCTATGACATATCCTACACCTCCTCCAAGAAATATTCGCGTCCCCAGACCGATTGTCCTATAAAAAGGATCGTTAAGCAGAGGACTTAACTGACCGGACGTCGAATAGTTTGCATTCGTGCAATCAGGCCTTAATACTCCCATATAGGTGTAGATAGTCTTTTTTGATAGATTCACTGCGCAGTTATAGTTTTGATAACCGTTTCTGGGGTTGAGAAGCCACGCGTCAGGAAAATCTCTTAAGGCCATATCCGCTTCATGGCGCAGGTTTGGGTAACAATCAGTGCCATAGGCCAAAGCCTCAAGCCTGACTTGTTTTCCAGAGACTAAATCTTCAATTACATGGCCTCCACCGTAACGAAACCTCCCGGGGAAAACTTTGTTCAAGGGATCATCCTCACGCGTCTGGGCGGCCCCTAAATAGCAATCGACCGCAGCTATTCCGGCATAGGCTTCAACTCCATTTATGAAGACTTTGTTGGCTTTTATGCGAGGTTTGGAATGTCCGAAATTTAAGAACGCGCCTGAAGAGCACATAATTCCAAATGTGCCGGTTGTGACCACATCAACCTTGTGGGCCGCCTCTATAGGACCAAGCTCTTTGGTTGCTCCTATCATTTCTTCGGCAGTTAGTACTACCACCGAGCCATCTTGAATCTTTTTGTTGATTTCACCGAAAGTCTTGTTAATCTTAAATTCACCCATTATGAACCTCCTGGGCGCTTCGTGAAAATATGAGAATCTAAATTTATAACTCTAATTAGTTCGATTATTCTTATCAAGAAACATTGTGAGAGATTTTTCAATTGTTTTTAAAATTATCTTTGACAACCATTCCTTTAGATATGAAAAAACCCGAACATTCGCTTAGTTCCTATAATATAGGAACTTCTGAATCAGATTATGCAGGGGATTCTAATGATTGCTGAAAAAATTCAATTCGAATCAGTAAAAAGCGCAAGCGAGGCAATAGATTCTGTAGGATCTAACAATAGCGAATTGATGGCTTCCAGGGCCATTCATATCAACCTCATAATACGACAGGCCCGAGGGGTCGACGCTAAATCCCTAAAAAAGATTTACAACGAGATAGGGGCGGAAGTCGCTATTAGCCATCAGGCCTACTATGAAGAGAAGGACGCAATAACCGACATGATAATCATGGGGACAGTATATCAGCACAGGGAAGCGCGCCGAATACTCGTGGAATCAAAAAGTTTGAAACCTTATGTAGACGCTATATCCGCAGCAATCGAAAACTCGGACGAAGTACGCGCTGATCCCAAAGGATAAAACGAAACGAGCGCATGACCATTAATAGTCAATCAAACTAGTCATTTTCCAATATCATAAAACTTTTTCTGTTTCACGCCCTGGAAAACTTTAGATGTTGGCGCGTCTTCTACGGAAATCAAGCCGCTTCCAGCGCTTCTTGCAGAGCGGCGATCAACAACAGCACATTTTCGTGTCTGCTATTATGCCCCATTAGTCCTATTCGCCAAACCTTACCCGCTAGTGGTCCAAACGCGCCGGAGATTTCAATGTTAAAGTTGTTTAATAAATAGCCAATAACAGCTTTGGCATCCACACCATCGGGGACCAACGCTGTTGTAAGTGTCGGCAAACGCCAGTCTTCATCTACGTAGAGTCCAATGCCAATTTCCTCAAGCCCTTCCCATAAGGCCTTGGAGTTTGTCAGATGCCGTTCCCATCGATTTTCCAACCCTTCTTCAGCTATTATCCGCAACGCCTCTCTAAGAGCAAAATTCATGTTCACCGGTGCCGTATGATGGTAGGTGCGTTCAGCTCCCCAGTATTTTCCGACGAGGCTCATGTCTAGATACCAGTTGGCTACTTTGGTTTTACGAGAATTGAGTTTCTCGATAGCTCGAGGCCCAAGCGTTAAAGGCGCTATACCAGGGGGACAGCTCAAACACTTCTGGCTGCCACTGTATGCTACGTCCACATGCCAGCGGTCGAGGAAAACAGGAACGCCTCCAAGACTTGTAACTGTATCGAGCAACAAAAGGCTCTTGAACTCACGGCAGAGCTTTCCGATTCCGTCCATGGGTTGCATAGCTCCAGTAGCCGTCTCAGCGTGAATAAGGCCAAGGAGCGAGGGACGATGTTTCTCCAGCGCTTCTCCAATTTCATCGAGTGTAAAAACATCCCCCCAAGATTTTTCCATACGACGCACATCCGCGCCATATCTGGAGGCCATATCACAGAGACGTTCTCCGAAATAACCGTTAACGCCTACTAAAACCACATCACCCGGTTCGACGCAGTTGGCTATGGCAGCCTCCATGGCAGCGCTGCCTGTCCCACTCACGGGGATGGTAAAAGGATTATCTGTCTGCCAAACATATCTGAGAAGCTCCTGAGTCTCGTTCATCAGGTCTATGAATTTGGGATCAAGATGACCAATTTCATTAGCAGAAAGGGCGTGACGCACCCGACTATCGTAATTGGAAGGTCCCGGGCCTAGTAACAGGCGTGGTGGAAGATCAAGCTGTGAGACGCAGATGCGGTGTTTGCTATCAACCAAAGGTGTCTTGTGGTCCATAAATAGTTTTCCTTCCGATATTTAACGCCAAGTGATCCTGGGGACATTCCTGGTTGGAATTCGGTGATACGGATACTGTGGATAACCGACCATTAACGCTCCAAATGTTTGATGACCAGCAGGCAATGATAGAGCTTCCTTCATAGGATCAAAGAAATTTGCGGCGGCGTTGAAATAACCGGCCCAGCAGGTCCCGAGACCTTTAGTCGGAGCGTAAAGCTCAAGGTACGTAAGAGCTATAATGCATGCCGTCTGCGATGGTTGTAAATTTGATAAAGCATGGGCGACTATCATGTGAGGAGCATCCCTCAAGATCTTATCTTGGCCCATTTCCCAAGCTGATATGACACGATCGAAATGCATTAGTTTAGCGAAAGCTGGTTGTGTCTGGACCATAGATTTCATCCAATCGATGACAATCGATGCCAATGCCCTGACATCCGATCCATTCTCAACCACAAGCCAATGAACAGGTTGCGAGTTGTGTCCAGTTGGAGCGTGGCTTGCCACTTCGATCAACTCATTCAACACGGAACGTTCAACCGGTTTGTCCTTGTATCTCCTGATAGACCGTCTTGATTTCATAAGATATGCGACTTGTTCAGGGGAAGGGGAGAATTCTTTGGATATAGGAGCGCAATCTCCAGGGCTCAGAAAATTGAGTGATATGGCTTCGTGCGGACAAACGGACACACAATGACCGCATTTGATGCATAGCTCATCAGCCCCAGGAACAGGAGCAGGGAATGACTCCCTGGTTTTCATCTCTATGATTCCCATAGGGCAATCGGATACACAAAAACCATCGCGTTTACACTTGGTTTCATCAATTTGGAAAAGGCTCATTTGGGTTTTTCCTTAATTCATGCGCAAGTTTTCAGTTTCTTTTCTTTTCAGGACAAACGCTAATAATGCCATCATCAATCTACTAAATCAATTTGATTATTTTGTTGACAAGCTGGCTGGATTAAAAATGATCTATGTTTTAAGGACCGCCATCCAATCCTCAATGGTTATCCCTGGAGTCTCAAAGCGATTTTCAGCATAGAATCTATCGATAGTGGGCCTCAATTCATTAGTCCCCACCCCTTCAATTTCCGATTCCAGGACCGAAACAGCGTCTTGTGGGTAACAGAACCAATCGCCGGAAAGGCAAACCTCTCTATACGTTCTGTCCGTTATTTCAAAATCAGCTCGGATAAGGCCTCCGGAGGCCTTGTGAACCCTATGGACCAAGTTGACCCCTGATCGGATTCGCATTTGCCTGCTATCCATAGCGCGCCCACGTCTGTAAAGCCATGAATCTGTCTTCATAACTTTACCCATGTCTTCCATCTTTGATCTCAGCTCGTCATCGAGGGCCCTGCTTCTAAATGGTCCCAAAACCTTTCGGAATTCTTCCACCATGAGACTGTTAAGCGCCGCATGACTCCATCGAGAAGCTTCTTTTGCTCCAAGCTCCCTGCGTATGGTTGTCAAGTTGGCTTCAATTGTCTTGTGGACCTTGTCGCGAAACTTTTCGTCGGGGACTTTTAAAACCCGTGACATGATCTTGTAGTTAAAATCGAGTATGAGGTTCCCCACGAATACAACGCAATCGCCAATTTCTCCAGCTCCAGTGCCGGATATTTTCGCGGGGCCAGTCACAACGTCGTTTATGGGCTTGAACTGAGCCGGTATTCCGATTCGTCGATATACATCTATCACCGGCTGGAGGAACTTTCGATAAAAGGTCTCTTTGTTCATAGGAACCGACTGAGAGTCCCTTCTGAGAACAATTTGAAAGAAGAGTTGGTCTCCATCCAGATAGACCGCACCTCC